>CAIVHJ010000089.1 GCA_903905665.1 uncultured Phycisphaerales bacterium | reverse complement strand
TTGTTTTTTGCCTATCTCGACCAAGCACTCTGTATCGACGCACACCGACCCATCTGCAATCGACTCTTCGAAACGTGCGCAGACACGATCGCTCAAACGTCGATGGGGCCATCGTTGTACGCCGGTTTCAGCGGGATTGCCTGGGCAATGGAGCACTGTCGAAGAATGTGGCGGATGGAGGATGAGGACTTTAACGAATCCATTGATGAGGTTCTATGCGACTTCCTATCGCGCCTGCCACCCGTTCATGAGTATGATCTGATTGGTGGACTAGTCGGATTGGGGGTCTATGCGCTCGAACGATTGCCACGTCCCAGTGCCCAAAGGATCCTCGAGCAAATCGTCGATCATCTGGAAGCCACCTCCCAAATCCAGCCCCCCGGCATCACGTGGTTCACCCCGCCCGAACAAATGAATCCACGGCAACTTCAACAGACACCCAATGGATATTACAATTTGGGAGTCGCGCACGGTGTACCGGGAATTTTGGCCTTGCTGGGTCAAATCCATCTCGCTGGAATACGGTTAGAAACAACAGACAGACTTCTCAGTGGACTAGTGTCCTGGTTGCGAGCGCAATCTCTGCCGAACTCCACAATCCTTGAATACCCTTCGTGGGTGGGGCCCGGAATCACCCCGATTGCGACCCGATCCGGGTGGTGTTACGGAAACCCGGGAATTGCGGCGGCGCTGCTGCTCGCCGCGAGATCTTCGGGACAACCCGTCTGGGAGACGAACGCACTCGAAATCGCGCAATCTGCCATCCGGCGTCCATACCATTCCACCGGCGTCTCGGATGCCGGATTATGCCATGGCGCCGCCGGCCTCGCACACGTCTATAACCGTCTGTACCAGGCGACGCGGGAACCCTTTCTATTGCACGCCGCTCAGGAATGGTGCCGGCACACGATGGAATTTTACCGACCCGGAGAGGGAATTGCAGGATTTCGGGCGTGGGGACCCATCAAACAAAACGAAATGGGCTGGATGGCCGACCCGGGAATTCTGACGGGCATCGCAGGAATCGGTCTCACGTTGTTATCCGCCCTCTATCCCCTCGAACCCGATTGGGATCGAATGCTCCTCGTTTCAATCCCCCCGAAACCTGCCGCTTGAAATGCAGATAGACCGGGACGAGACAAGAGATATCAACAAGGCAAAATCAATTCCCCGTGGAAGGATTGTTCTTGGCTATTGGTTCCTTACTCGGCTGAGCGCACATCTGCGTCAGTTCATCAACCTGTTTTTTGATGTCATTGACTGTGGCGATCGGGTTCCGATGTCGCTCGACCTGAGCCGAAATGGCGGCGAGCAGGGCAGAGCGATCAATCGGTTTCACGATGTAATCATCGCAACCCGCCTCCAGACATTTTTTGCGATCCCCGGTCATGGCATGGGCGGTCAGCGCCAGAATCGGTCTGGTGTAACCTCGTTCCCGCAGCGATCGTGTCGCCTGATAACCGTCCATCACCGGCATCTGCATGTCCATCAAAATCAGATCGAAGGGTGAACCTTCCCGATCCGCCTGAAGCGCTCGGTCCAATCCCTCCCGACCATTTTCCGCCGTGTGAACCACGGCGCCGGCCTTTTGCAGGATGAAGGTGATCAACCGCCGATTGTCCTCTCCGTCTTCGACAAGGAGAATACGATAATTCAGGCTTATGCCGGCCGATCCGGATTTAATCCCGCTTGGCGACTTCAATTCCTCGACCGGCTGCTCGATTGGGGAAACATCCAGAGGCCCCGCAGCAATCCGCAAAGTGAAAACACTGCCTCGATCCACTTCACTGACCACGCTTACGCTTCCACCCAGCAACTCAGCCAGTCTGCGGGTAATCGTCAGGCCCAAACCCGTTCCCCCATACAATCGGGTGGTAGAACTGTCGGCCTGGCTGAACGGTTCAAAAATGGCCTCGATCCTGTCTTTTGGAATTCCGATTCCCGTATCCACCACATCGATACAAAGCATCGGTGAACCCGATTCCTCACTGTGTTTGACCTGGAGCGTCACATTTCCGGAAGGTGTAAATTTAACGGCATTGGAGACCAAATTGACCAGGGCCTGCTTGAACCGGGTCGGATCGGTCTTGACGGTTCGAGGAATTGTACCGAGGTACTCAACCCGGAGATCAAGGTCTTTGGCCAGCGCCTGGGGCCGCATGAGCGATATCACATCACCGATGATTTGATGGGGACGACACTCGACACATTCCAGGCGAAGACAACCGGCTTCCACTTTGGACAAATCGAGGATGTCATTGATGATCTGCAAGAGGTTCTCGCTGTTGCGGTGGATGGCTTCACAGTGCTCCTGGAGAATCGGCCATTTCGCAACAACCTCCGATCGGGACTGGTCTTCGCAGTCCCGAAGTTCCTCGTGGAGCAAATCGGCAAATCCCATAACGGTCGTCATCGGAGTACGAATTTCGTGGCTCATGTTGGCCAGGAATTCGCTTTTGAGCCGGCTGGCAGCCTCGGCATCAAGAGCCAGTTGGTTGGCTCGGGTCGTGGCTTTCTCCAGGTAGCGATTGGCATCGAGCAACTCCTGCTCCGCCCGCTTGTGATCGGTGATGTTATCGATGGCCACGACGACATGTTTGCGGCCATGGAGAAGAATCGGTTCCGCGCTGACCCTCAGCCAAGGACGATGTTCCTGACCGTCGATCATTAGGTTGACCTGAATTTCAGCTCCGTGAACCGAAGTCCCGGAGGTCAAGACCTGGAGGATCCCTTTCCTCAGGGGACACAGCGGGCAGTTCCGGGCAAAACCACAGCCTTTTTCATTCTCCAGGCTGTGAACACAACCCAACCCGGCTCCGGCACGCTGATCAACGATCAGGCCGAGGTCTCTGGACACCATGCCCGCAATGACCGAATTGGCATCCACGATTATGGTTTCTTCATTGAGCAGGAGCATCCCCACCGGCGAAGAAGTGAAAATGGCTTTGAGATTCTCCTGCTTCTCTCGCAGATCGGTGTTGAGTGCATCAATCTCAGCCGTGATTAACACCGACATGCCGTAAGACAAACCCGTGCCGAGCAGTATGACGACTCCTCCAACCAAGAGAAGTTTTGCAAGCATCTTCCAGATGGTTGCGTCCACCACCGCGCGGGACAACCCAAGGTGCAGAACGGCCTGGTGAGGCTCGACCGAGGCGGCAATGTCATCATACACCTCTCCCGCCTCGTTTTTCCATTCGCAAACGGACGGCATCACCAGCCGGTTCGGATGGAGGGTCAGCAAGCCCCGCGGAACCCCGGCGGGAAAGGTGTGGACCACAATCTCACCCTTTTGTTCCAACCAGGCGTATCTTATCGCTCCCTCTTTAGATACATCCGTTAACAGCGAGTGAATCCCGATCAAGTCTCTCCACTCCAGCAGTGTCCGACATTGCCGGGCCGTAAGCTCCGCGTGCTCCTTTCCGTTGTGTTGCTCGTTCTCGTGGTACGTCCGGCTGATAAAAGAGAACGTGACACTACATATAAATATCACCATCGCGGTGAAAAGCCCCACGCTGCGGAGAAATATCTTTCGTCGAATGGTCACTTCACGACCTCCACTTGGAACCAATACCAATACCTCCCTCCCTTTTCAGGGAGGGGTTGGGGGAGGGTCGTCGCCCCTTTATCGAATCATCAGAGCCTCCTGCGCCGGCAGGAGGTTTTTGCTCTCCCCCTCACCCTACCCTCTCCCCCAAAGAGGAGAGGGGTAATGGGATAGGCTCTTAGCTGCCGGGCGGTATTTTCTGGTCGGCCGGCTGAGATTGCCGCGACAACCAGTCCTGCATCGCGCGGACGGAATCATAGTCGGCGTCGGCGCCTTCCTCAAAGTGATCTATTCCTATCTTCTCAAGCAACGCCGCTCCTTCAGGATCCTTGTGTATGTTCAGAAAAACTTCCTTCAACTCGCTTCTGATCTGCGGATCCATGGAAGGGTGTACGACAATCGGGGGAATCCCGTAAGGCGGAGACTTCTCTATGATCTTTGTTTGGGAGGTGTACGTCGGGTCCGTGGCGTTCAGGTATTCCCATATCAGCGAGTCAACCGCCGCACCGTCCGCTATTCTTTCGGCAACGGCCTTGATGGAGTTATCGTGACTGTAGGTATAGGAGGTCGTACTGAGAAAAAGGTCTCCGGCGTTTCGTTTCGCACCCCAAGCATGTAGCGGGGAACCAGGCAACCGGTATTGGAATTCGGATCGGTGAACGCAAACCTCTTGCCTCGCAAGTCGTCAAAGGATGCCACCTTGCTATCGGCCCGGGCGATGATATACGAATAATAGACCTTCTGTCCGTAGGCGACCGGCACGACTAGGATTTCCATCCCGAACTTTTGCTTGCCCAGCGTGTAGGGACCGGAGCAGACGAATGCGAAGTCCACGTCTTTGCTCTCTACCAGGTCGTTGACTTGCGCGTAAGTCTTCTTCTGAACAATGTCAACGGACCTTCCCATTCGTCGTCCAATCAGAGTGATCAAGTCCATATAGCTTTCACGGGTTTTCTCCGGGGAAATCATCGCCGCAATGGCGATCTTCATGACGTTCGTTGAGGGGGTAGCGGCGGGCGGCGTGGAGGGCGGACCGGATACAACGTCCGTGGTATCGATCTTCGCCGGACTCCGGAAAGAGAAGAGATGACTCGTCAGTCCCACTGTCATTAAAATAACAAGAGTCGCCGGAACAAGAAGAATGGCCAACCTCCAGCCCCCAAACGCCCTTCTGCTGGTGCTCAATTCTTTTACCATAATATTCTCCTGCTGCTATCCCGCACCGGCGAAGTGGATTTACACCATGCTGAGGAGCCTCAGGCTGTCCACGGGGGCAACGTCATGCAGGATTCTTATCGACCGGGAATGGAGTCACGTTGATATGCACTTGCATCACGAAACAGGATGTAAGTCTCTCGGACGAAACGTTATCAGACCCACCAATCGGCGCCAGCCCCTCTGATTTCACGCTATTGAGTCCCGAGCCGGGACGCTCTCCCTTTTCGATGCGCCCGGAAACAAAAACCCCCCGCATTCACGGGGGGTTAAATCGAACATATCGAGCAATTTCTTTGCAACACGATTTATGACACGAACCGTTTTCAATCGCCCGTTTTACCACAACGGGATAATGACATAGAACACCGTCCAGATGACAACCAAGGCTGCAATCAGCAATCCACTGGCGACTACGGTTGTCATCAGACCAACAGGAGTACTTTCGGCAATACTGACCGCCTTCGCATCCTTCGGTGTCGTAGCGAACGTCAAACCATACAGTTTCTTTTCATCCGCCGCCAGTGTCATGTAACTGCCAATAAACAAGACGACTAAGCAGACAATGAACATCAAAATTGCATAATGCAGGAAATTCATACCAATCAATGTTTGAAGCGGTTCACCAAATTGCCATTTCCACATACCTTGACCTGCTTCAAGGATCAATCTACCCATTCCCATCACAAAGCCCGTCCAGAGAGACGCAGTAGCGCCAACCCCATTCAGCCGCTTATTCAGAACCCCAAACAAAAACACGGCGGCGATCGGCGGACTAATATAGGCTTGGATCTTTTGGAGATAAATATATATCTGAGTTCCACCCATCTTCTCAGCAATCGTTGCCCACCCCAAACCCAATAATACCATGATGACCGTTGCGACTCTGCCAATCCACACAAGGGAAGTTTCAGACGTATTGGGGCGTCTTGGTTTGTAGATGTCCATGGTGAACAACGTGCTGCACGAATTGAAACACGCAGACAATGAGGACATCATCGCACCCAAAATACCCGCGATAATCAAACCTTTCACTCCGACAGGTAAAATCTTCACCAGTTCGGGATAAACTCTATTGGGTTCGGTTCCAGCCGAAAGCAATTTTAATGCGATAATGCCCGGAAACACCATGATGAACATGGGCAGTATCTTAAAGAAACCCGTTAACAATGTACCTCCACGACCATGATCAATATTCTTGGCGCTGAGGGCACGCTGAACCATATATTGATCCGTACACCAATACCAAACACCCAAAATAGGCAATCCGAATATCATTCCCAACCATGGAAACTCGGGATGGTTAATTGGTTTGAGCATGGACCAATAATCAATTGGAGTAGTCGCTACCACAGCAGATAGACCACCTGCTTGATTCAAGCCGACACATGTCAACACCACAGCTCCCCCGACTAGAACAAAGGCCTGAATGCGCTCGGTGTAAATGACGGCAGACAAACCACCTGCCACGGTATAAATTCCCGTCGCAATGACCAGCGCGACGCTGGACGCAAGAGGATTCCAACCAAACAACACATACAAAAACGCCGAACCTGCAATCAGTGTGACGGAAATCTTGGTCAACACATAAGATATTAGCGAAATCAAAGACAGATAGGTTCGACATGATCTATTGTAGCGGCGTTCCAAAAATTCCGGCATCGTGAACACGCCGGCCCGAATGTAGAATGGAATAAATATCCATCCCAGGGCCATACAGGCAACGGCAGCGAATAATTCATATTGGGCAACAGCAAAACCACTGTTGTATCCGGTACCTGCTAATCCTACAAAATGCTCAGCCGATATGTTGGCTGCAAACATGGCGGCACCAACCGTAATCCATCCGGCATGCCGACCCGCCAAGAAATAACTTTTTGTATCTTTGTTTCGTCTGGTGAAGTAAAAACCAATCCCCATCAGTACGGCGCCATAAGCGCATATCAAAACCCAATCCAAATTTGCCAACTGTGAAAGCCCTTGCGATACAGTTCCTAACATAATCATTCTCACTTACTTGAAAGATACTGAACGGATCGAAGTGTACGCCGCGCCAATTTTGGACATATTTATCGTCGGTGTTTTGAATTGTCAAGTTGGAGCCACGATTGAAACAGTTTCAGCCGAAAATCACCCACAAATTCTCGTTTGGGGCCTCCTTTAGATATTGAACGCATGACAGATACCCGACTTTCACATCTGGACCATGGTCAATATGATATGATTCTCAAACTTGCTCTATTGATTAGTTTGAGGCAAAGGAGTGACCCATGCGATTCACACGTCTATTGAGCACGATTCTTGGATTTCTCGTATTAACTCCGCTCGCGGCTCGAGCGACCACCGAAATCACAGTCGGCAAGGCACGTTTCCAGTTCATCTCGCCGACGTGCGTGCGCATGGAATACGCCCCCGACGGAAAGTTCATCGACCTGCCCTCGATCATCGCGATCAATCGGAAATTCCCGAATGTCGGAGCCGGGGGCAGTAGGGAGATTAAAGATGGTGAGCAAACCCATATCGTGGTGGATGGTACAGAATTCACAATGAATATTATTTATATCAAGGGACATGCTTTTGACGATCAAAGCCTGAGCATTTTTATGCCGCCGAGTACAATGTGTGGAGGTGTTGGGGTTGGTTGGAAACCAAGCATGGTCGATGATCGAAATCTCGGTGGGACGGTCAGCAGTCTGGACGGAGCCACCGGAGCACAGGATATGGGCATGGGGTTGCTCTCGCGCAATGGTTGGCATGTGATTGACGACAGCAAATCGGCGCTGCTGACACCCGACGGTTGGTTCAAGAAGCGTGAAACCGCCGAAGGATATCAGGACTGGGTTTTTTTCGGTTATGGCCACGATTACAAACAAGCGTTTGCTGATTTTCGTGCTGTGTGTGGCGCGATTCCTCCACTGCCGGCTTGGGCATTTGGCCTGTGGTACTCACGCTATTGGACCTATTCCGATCAGGAACTCCGCGACATTGTAACTCGCTTCAAAACCGAAGGAATTCCGCTCAGCGTGCAAGTCGTGGATGTCGATTGGCATCTCAACGGCTGGGAAGGTTTCGACTGGAATCCGAAGTACTTTCCCGATCATGCAGACTTCTTCAAATGGATGCACGAACAGGGCGTCAAAATTCCCCTCAACATCCACCCCATCGGCCCCTTCACTCCCGCGGAATCCCGTTATAAGTCCATCTGCGAAAAACTCGGCTGGAACCCCGCCACGAAAGGCAATATCAAGTTTGACTACTCCGATCGCAAACAAGCACAAGCCTATCTCGACATGCTCGGCGAACTCATGGATCAGGGCGCCGATTTCTGGTGGATTGACTATGGCGATTTATCCACCAATTATGGCGGCCTCACCGCTCAATGGTGGGTGAATAAACTTGTCTATGATTACACGCTACAGCGCAGAGGGCCGAAGGACACGCTGATCTATAGCCGCTGGGGCGGATTGGGCGATCACCGCTATCCGATTGGTTTTTCCGGTGATACTCAATCGGTCTGGCCGGTATTGGATTTTGAAACCGAACTGACCGCCGTTTCCGGCAACGTCGGCCAAGCCTACTGGTCGCATGACATTGGCGGATTTTTGGGCAAGAAGATCGACCCGGAACTTTACACCCGCTGGGTGCAATTCGGCTGCTTTTCGCCGATCATGCGACTCCACAGCGATCACGGTTTCCGCCAGCCGTGGGACTACGACGAACCCTACTGCTCGATCGCCAAAAAATTCATCAAACTCCGCGAATCGCTTCGCCCCTATCTTGTGAAGATCAGCAAGGAAACCAGCGAAACCGGTCTGCCTCTGTGCCGGCCGATGTACCTGCACTATCCCAAAGTCGAAGAAGCCTACAAATATCGCCGTCAATATATGCTCGGCGACGATCTGCTGGTGGCGCCTATCGGTGAACCGGGTTTTGATGCCCAGGGCAAAACAATCGGTTACAAGGAAATCTGGATTCCCGAAGGGACTTGGATCGACTACTTCCACAACCGCCCCATCACCGGCCCCACCGTCCTGAACTACGTCTGCAAACTCGACGAGATGCCGCTGTTCATTTCTTTGGGAAAATTGGATACCGGTTATGTTTCCGGCAGTGCTTCCTTTCAAATAGACTGGCAACCCCAATATCAGGAAAAACTCAAATCGCTGGGCTTATCGCCGGTCGAGATCACCCACCGCCCGGGTTCGCAAAAACTCCCCGACGGCACCGTCTTGCCGGGTGATCATCCGATAAACCTCGTTTATGCTGGGGGCCGGTTCGACTTTCAGAAGGAAGGATCGTTCGACGTCCTCATCGCAAACCTGAGCAATTCAACAATCGACCTCGGATCGAGCACTTTGGAATCCGAAGGTCGCGAGATCGCTCACCACGACAGAGCAGCATCACTAACCCCGTTCACTGGTTTGCTCGAAACATGTCCATTGAGCAATTTGAAGCTGGACAAAAATCATATGAGCGTCAGAGCGACTTTGGCGATTAAGGCTGAAAACACACCGAGAAAGTTCGAAGTCACCGCTCAGGTTGACAACAGCTTCATCCAGGATTGGTGGGTGATAGGGCCGTTCGATGCGCCGGGACAGACGGAATTTGATACCGCCTTCCCGCCGGAAGTGAATCTGCTCTTTCCCGAAGGCCCCAAAGAGATCAAAGTCGGCGACCAAACTCTGAACTGGAAAAAGACAGATTGGCAGTTGCCCATCCCAAACGATCAGGGCGATCCGCGATTCGTCGATATGCGAAAACTCGTAGCCGATAAACCGGACATTGCCGCCTATGCCTTGACATATTTGCACAGTGAAAAAGACCAAAAAGTCAAATTCAAACTCGGCAGCGACGACAGCGTCAAGGTCTGGGTCAATGGCAAAGAAGTCTGGAAAAACAACGTCGGTCGCCCCGCCGAACCGGCGCAGGATGTTTTTGAGGTCGATCTGAAGAAAGGCGTTAACCCGGTATTGGTCAAAGTCTGCAATATGTCCTTTGGCTGGGGACTGTATCTGCAGGTCGTCGATCTGAACGACAAACAACTGACCGACGTGATCGCCCAACATGAACCGTAAACAGAATTGCGAATTATGAATTATGAATTATGAATTACGAAAAAGGAAGAACAATCTTCTCGCCGCGTTAATCCGCGGTTTGAAATTCGTCATTCATAATTCTGCATTCGTAATTTTCTTCTTCGCTTCCGTCGCCGTCGCGCAGGAATCGAGTCCACCCGCCTGGTCCTGCCACGCCGTCTGGTACCAGATTTTTCCGACTCGGTTTCGCAACGGGGACACCACCAACGATCCTCCCCACACCGTCCCATGGAACCACGACTGGGACACCCCTGCCCCGACCGAATCGCTGCCCCCCTTCAACGGGTCGGACGGAAATCTCGACTCCCAATTCGGCGCGTGGTGGTTCATACAATTATCCTGGCGTCAGGAAGTTTATGCCTTGCAGTGCCGGGGAAAACTCACGCATGATCAGTCGATGCGTCGCTACGGCGGTGACCTCGAAGGCATCCGCCAATCGCTTCCCTATCTCCGCGACCTGGGCGTCACAGGAATTTATCTGAACCCGATTTTCGTCGCGCTGACCGAGCACAAATACGACACCTGCGACTATCGCCACATCGACGACTCGCTCGGCGTCAAGGACAGCCGCTCAAAACTTTCCGGTGAAATCGTCACAAACCCTTCGACTTGGCAATGGTCCGACAGCGACCGGGTGTTCCTGCGCCTGTTGAACGAAGCCCATCAAAAAGGGATCAAGATCGTCATCGACGGAGTGTTCAACCACGTCGGCCCGAAATTTGAACCGTGGCTCGATGTCCGAAAAAACGGCAGAAACTCCCCCTACGCCTCATGGTTTGAAATCATCGACTGGGGCCCGCCCCTGCGATGGAAAAGTTGGTTCGGGGAAAACGGCGACCTGATCTTCATGCGAAAAACCGCCGACGGCATGGACCCCGCATACGAAAAATACCTGTTCGATATCGCGCGGCGGTGGATGGACCCCAACGGAGACGGCGATCCTTCCGACGGGGTGGATGGTTGGCGACTCGACGCCCCGCAATTCATCCCACACGGATTCTGGAAACGCTGGCGAACCCACGTCAAGTCGATCAATCCCGAGGCATTGATCGTCGGCGAATCTTGGGAGGACACGACGCCCTGGCTTGGCGGTGACGAATGGGATGTCGCCACGAATTATCCGTTTGCATACGACGTATTCGCTCTTGTCGCCGACGAGCATAAAGATCCGACTATCGAGGAATTCTGGAATCGGCGTCAGAAGGCAATATCGTCACTGGGACAACCGCGAGCCGAAGCCATGTGGAACCTGCTCGACAGCCACGACACGGATCGACTGGCTTCGATGATGGTCAACCCCGATCGACCCTACAACCAATTCAACAACCCCGGCTTTGATCCCCCAAGCCGAGATTACAAAACCCGACGACCCAACTCCGAGGAATACGATCGCGCGAAACTGGCGCTCGCGATTCAGTTCACGTCGATCGGCGCTCCGCTCATCTACTATGGAACCGAACTCGGCATGTTCGGTGCGCGAGACCCCCACGACCGAAAACCCATGCTCTGGGCGGATGCCGTTCCCAACGACAACCCGCAGGAGTACATCAACCCCGACATGCTCGATTGGATCCGTCGGCTGTCCGCCATACGAAACACGTACTCCTGCCTCAGTACCGGATCAATCGAACCCGCTTTTTTGGACAACCCCCACCGCATTCTGGCGTACTACCGAACGGACTCCCAGCACCGCATCCTCGTATTGATCAACCTTTCCGACGATTCATTTTCCAGAAAATTGGACGATCAAATTTTTGATTTCACCCCAGTCGATCTCCTTCAACAGGGCACATCCTCGACTGTTTCCCCATCACGGGGAAAACGCGAAACGGGACCACAACCAATTGTCACACAAGATATTAAGGATGGCCCGCCGCAGCAACTTCCGCACTTTTCTCTGCCACCCCGTTCGTGCTCAATCCTTCTGATCCGGTGAGTACGAAATCGTTCACGACATCCCATTCTGGAGGCATATAATTTTACGGAGCACCCATTACCGACTTTCACGCAGGGATGGCAGGTGCCGGTAGTTAGTCCCATTACCCCTCTCCCCTGGAGGGGAGCAAGATTTCTCGTCATTGATTTAACTCACAGCCTTTCGCAATTGTAGTCGGACGTGATAGAGGACCAATTTTGCCCCTACCCAGCGTCGGACTCGTGACAGCGTTCTGACCCATGCCGGTAAGCCATTGAGCCCTC
>CAIVHJ010000088.1 GCA_903905665.1 uncultured Phycisphaerales bacterium | reverse complement strand
CGGCTGCCGCGGATCACGTAGGTGATCTGCCCGCGCTTCTCAAAGCACACCAGCCGCAGGTCGTCTGCATCTATGACCTCGCCATGCAACTCAGCCCCCATTATCCCTCGGATCGTTACATGGGAATGAACATCGGTGGGACGCAAACGCTCGACGGCGTCCGTTTTTCCATGACGCGAGCCTATCACTCCTCAAGTGTGAGTCTTCCCAATGGAACCGGTTATGGTGGAACCGCGACGGGAATGGTGATCCACGCTCCCGAATTGGCCGGTGTGTATCATGCCGGTGACACCGACGTCTTTGGCGATATGAAACTCATCGACGAGTTGTTCGCTCCGAAAATCCTGCTGCTTCCGATGGGGGATCATTTCGTCATGGGGCCTCGCGGCGCTGCGATCGCCGCCCGGTTCTTCAACCCTTCGGCGATTGTTCCGATGCACTACGGTACGTTTCCGATTTTGACCGGCACGGTGGATGAATTCAAACGCGATTTGGGCGACTGGTCCTCACGCGTTCACCCCCTCAAGCCCGGTGAATCGGTTTCATGGACCGCCGATGGCATCCGACGCCCGCGCTGAGCACGGTGAACCGGATGGCGTTGGTCGGATATGCTTGGTGATGATCTTTCACGGTCTAGCGCGGAACCAATCGCGTGAACAGACTCGCAAGTCCTATATTCCCAACCAATTGCGCCGATAAGTCCGAATCTCATCCTCGATTCGCTTTCGCACTTGAGCCCGCCTAGAATTCAGTGAGGCCTCCTCATCGGCACAATCGGGGTGTGGGTGGTGGTGAAATAAGAGCGTATCCCATTACCCCTCTCCCCTCTGGGGGAGAGGGTAGGGTGAGGGGGGTTACTGGGACAAGCCCAAGTCTGAGGAGTGCAGGGATGATGGTTCCGTTCATTTTCATCGACATGAACACGCAGCGCGATTTTCTCGACGCTGACGGAGCCTGTCCGGTCGCCAACGTCCATGTTCTCCGGAGTCCACTGCGAAAGGTTTTTGCATTCATTCGATCCTATCACATTTCCCTGATCTCTTCGTTGACCACTCAGCGAGCGAATGAACCCCCGCTCGTTCCGGGCTGGCCCCTGCACTGCATTGATGGTACCCCCGGGCACAATAAACTTTCCTTTACGCTTCTCGGTCATCGGGCGATCATCGAAGCCAACAACTCGCTCGACGTGCCGCTGGATCTTTTCAGCCACTACCGACAAGTCATCTTTCGTCGGCGCAGCGAGGACTTTCTCGACAATCCCAAAGCCGATCACCTGCTGAGCAACCTCTCGCCGGAATGTTATTTTCTTTTTGGGGTGGATGTGGAACGATCGCTCAAGCGGTTGGCGCTGGCGCTGCTCGCGCGGGGAAAAGTAATATCCGTCATTCGCGATGCCTGCGGATTCTGGAACGAAACCGACGCCGACCTCGCGTTCCGGCTCATCGTCGCCAAGGGCGGCTCCGAAACCACCGTCTCACAGCTGGAATCCCGGCTGCGGCTCCTGAATTCACATCGAACCGCGCGGCTTTTACGTCACGCCCGGTCACGTCGATGATCATCACCCAGTCGGCGTGCTGTAGCGGATGAAGGATCTACAGATCATGTAGGGGCGGTATCACGGGATCAAAGCCGTGTCCGTAGTGAAGCAATTATAAGCAATATCAAGACCACCGGGAATACCATAGTTGCCATTGTTAATCCCGGGATAAAATCCGGACCAGATGTCACCAGGAACTCCCTGCAAGAAGTCGAGGCCCTTCCTTGCTGTGTAGATATTGTCACGATCTATGCCGGCGCAGGGAGTTTTCACAAACTCCGCGCTCCCATCGGTGCGAGCGATGTTTTGCCCCTCACCTTTGGCATGGTTGGGAGAGTTGAACGGCTTGAGCAGGGACAAGTCCGTGGCGTCATGGGTTCCCCATTTGTCGGCATAAATGTACCCATCGGGAAGCTGGCCCATAGCTAAAGTAGGCCCCTGCCCCCCCGTGTAGTACATGGAATTATACCCCACAACCGAAGGAGGAGTCGTCGGTGGGGGGTTGCTAAGAACCGCCGGAGCAGCGGCGTTCGCATAGAATTGCGGACCCTTGTCTCCGAGCAGGACCATTCGCGGATCCCTGTCATCGCGAGGGATGCAATAATTAAAGACCGTATAGAAGGGCATCTGATAGCCGTAACTCAGATAACCATACCCCCGGAAATCGTAGTAGGTCTGAACGTCAGGTGTATCATCCACGGTGTCTTCGCTGCTGGGACAGATGAAGTTTTTGGCGCCGTTTTGTCCGCCACGGACCAGCACCCACAAGGCGCGAGACGGGAAAACGTTGTTGTACATCACCAGATTTGCGAGCGGTTCGTTTTTTGCAACGACTCGACCATCCTTATTGCGAGGAAGAGCCGTAACCCCCCCCATGCACTTGAATGGGAGAGTGGTAACCTGTCCCGCCTGTTCTATCTGAGGACTACCGACGGTGGGCCACTCGGATTGGTTATCCATGGCATAAGCTTTGCATGCGCCGGCGATTCCCTTGAGGTTGGTGCCGCACATCCCTCGCTTGGAGGCCTCGCGTGCTCTACCCAGACTGGGCAGCAGAATCGCAATCAACAACGCAATGATCGCAACCACCACCAGCAATTCAATCAGGGTGAACCCTTTTTTTGGATACGGCTGAGAAAACATGAACTTTCCTCCGAGAATTCAAACAGGTAATTTACTCAACTTGAGTCTGTACTATCTTCTATAGATGGAACAGTTTTTCCCCTTTTATTAACTCCCCGGAGGGACGGAACGTCGGTGTGGACCACCGGACGGTTCTGTGCCGGCTTCCTCTTGAGAGGAATTGTTTACTTTGGCATTGGGAACGGCAATCAGTTTGCCTTTCTCGTCCAGCGTGAAACCCTCGGGCAGCGGGTTGTGCAAGGTGACCGTATGTCCGCAGACAGGACACGTGGTCGGGCCGGGTTTGTCCAGCGATCCGTTCAGGATCACCCAGGTTCCGCCCGGTTTTTTACCGCACTGATTAAAATAGCAAACCTCGACCGGATAGACCGTGTTTTTTCCTGTTTTGTGATTGGGAGCGGGCCATCCGGGAAAATCCGGGCCGGTCTGAAAGGTGAAGTGTTCTCCGGTCTCGACGTCCATCGCATTCATGCCGGGGATGTAATCTCCTCCCGTTGTAGCGACCGCCCATACTCTCCATCCGGCGTAGATAATCACAATCAAACTGATGGAGACCAGAATTTTCTGTTTCATAGGCGTCTCGTTTCTGCCTTCAGACTCTCGGATTTCGCCGAGGAGGCCCCCCCCCTCGAAGATTCAGAATCTAGTAAATTGGACAGTAAGATGGCTTCACCCGTGTTCGCGCAAACATGATCTTGATTACTGAATCCTTTTGAACGTACCCTGGTGGTGAACCTACTCCGTTAATTTCGTTTTCGAGCAGTT
This sequence comes from uncultured Phycisphaerales bacterium, assembly GCA_903905665.1. Lineage (GTDB taxonomy): Bacteria > Planctomycetota > Phycisphaerae > UBA1845 > CAIVHJ01 > CAIVHJ01. Next base: position 3,177 of record CAIVHJ010000088.1, on the reverse strand, counting down.
CCAATCCGCTAGGAAACCAAAGATCCGGGTTGGACACAGCTTCTTCTTTGGTCAATCCAGAGACATGACCATCAAAGAACCCGGCGTTGAATGCGGGTTTACTTGCGGTGCCATGAATGTAACTTAGACGATCATTGATGGAACCGTCCTGCACACCAGTGTCGTACAGATACGCTCTTCCGTAAGCGAAGGGAGGTCCGTCACCTGAAAAAGACCCTCCATAACCCGCATGATAGTCCACATCAAAGTCCGCCGCCCCTGGGTAACCATCCTTGTCTAGGAAGCGGGGGCTTTCATGGAGAAAAATCTTGCTCGCCGCATTGGCCACAGACGTCAGGCGCGGGGTGTATCCGTCGGGAAAATACACATCCGTGGTATCGTGTCGTTCATAAACGGCATCGTGATCCCAAGATAGTTTGGCTTCTGGTGTGCTAGCCGGCGTCCCAAAATACAGAAAGAAGCGGTTGGTAGCGAAGTTGGCACGTCGCATGACCTTCCAGGTCATCCCTGTCCAAGGGCCCTTCCATCCATTACCATACGGAGGTGCATAGTTCATGTTGGACGGGCAGCGAAAGGACTCCATTTCCACCAGATACTTCCAGTGATCGGCCCGATCAATGGGAAAGTTCGCCACGCCCATTAACTTGGCCATCGGCGTCATAAAATCATTCGGCTGGACGGGAAAGCCGCTGGGGAAACCGGTGGTCCACCTGGGATCCGCGCCCCCCGACGGGGTGAATTTCTTTACCGCCAAGCCCGAAGTGCCCGGCGCACCCACTATCCAATCTCCTTCCTGATACCCATACAGGGCCGTCACTTTGCCCATGTCGCCTATTCGCGTTGAACAGACGACTCGCATGGCTTGTTCTCTCGCGGTGGCAATAGACGGAAGCAGGATCGAAATCAGTAAGGCGATGATGGCGACCACGACCAGGAGTTCGATGAGTGTAAAAGCTTTTTGTTTTTGCATACGATATCTCCAGATGTGAAGAAACCCGATGGTACGGCAACAAAGGCTACAGCGAAAGAGCAGAATTTACGTTTCGATTCTGCTGAAAAAAACTCCATGTGTTCCTTCGCATTATATCAACAGCCTGCCTCCCGTAAAAGGTAGCAAATTTACCTTAACGCTATATTAGCAGAATGTCCCAATCCATTGCCACAGCAGGCGATGGCCGCATTTGACTCCTCACGTTTGATTATCGTTTCTTCCTGTCTCTATCCGTGCAATTCCGATAATCCTAGGACATCCTAATGTCCCGCAGCCCATGGACTTTGCTCCTTGATTCGCACTTTTTCCGGTCTTCTGATCCTGAGGGTTGAATTTCGCCAACGATCGGCCTATGGTCTGTTAGAGCAGCCGAGAGGGGGATCAAAATGATGACGGCTTTCGTGAAAATTGGGTTGATGCATGTTCCATCCGAAGTGCTGGTGACGATGCTGATGTGGTCTCTGGTTTCGACGGCCGTTTTGGTGCTGATGATCCAGCAGCTTCAGTATCGCGCCCATCGAACGGTGATGCAATTCCTGAACCGGGGGAGTTGAGACTGAATCCGGGCCGGTGTGCCCTTTGTAATAGGAAGGCAAAACTCCCACAAAATGGGAGTGCAAAACTCCAGTTTTGCGTCCAATTTTGCGTCCAATGCAGCGTGATCGGTCGTCAGGATTCGGAATCATCCCGACGGTCGGATTCCATTTCTCTCGCCGTGCACTCCATTGAAAATTGAAGGTACTTCAGCATCAGCCGAACCGTGGACAAACCGTCCTCCATTTTTTTGATGTTGTTGTCCATGCCGCGGATCGCCGTGTGCATGCGATTCGCACTCTCGGTGATCTGGAGATGACGGGCGTGGGTTTCAGCGACGGCGGGCTGAAGTGCCGCCTGCTGCTCCGGTGGAAGTGTCGCGATCTGGTCCAGTAATGTTTTCAACCGTGTTTCATACTCCTGTTGTGTCATGGTCTTTCCCTCCTTGAGTGTCCACCCCACGTTCGGCGACGACTCTCTTCTTCTCCAAGTATACCTCTTAAAGTCCGCAAAAACAGGAATTCGACTCCACAAAGTTAATTTGGACAAAACGGGCGTACCTCTAATGCACCATTCCGAGGATATCGGACCTGGTGCGATGAAGAGCGACGAACAACAATTTGGATTGCTCAAGCAGCTCTTTCGGATTGGGGTTATGGGGCGTCAATGGCGAGGACCGCGGCGCCGTCGATGCAGCCGGATTTCAGGGCGACCAGCACGTCGTTGGCTTCGGCGAGCGAAAATGTTTGCACAGTCGATCGAAGCGGAATCTCCGCCGCCAGTTTCAGAAATTCTTCCGCGTCAGCGCGAGTGGCGTTGGCCACGCTCCGAATGATTTTCTCGTGATACAAATGCCGTTCATAATCCAGCGCAGGGACCGGCGTCATGTAAATCCCCGCCAGTGCAACCGTTCCACCCGGTTCCAGATGCTCCAGGGCTTTTGGAACCAGCGCACCCGCCGGAGCAAAAATAATCGACGCATGGACCCGATCCGGCGGCGCATCGTCCGCACTGCCGACCCATCGCGCTCCCAGCGCCTCCGCCTGCACGCGATGACTTCGACTTCTTGTGAACACGAACACTTCATAACCCCGATGCCTCGCCACCTGAATCGCCAGATGGGCCGACGCACCGAATCCGTAAAGTCCAAGTCGCTGCCCCTGCCGAATCCCGCACGCTCGCAGCGCGCGATAACCGATGATCCCCGCGCAGAGCAACGGAGCCGCTTGCACATCGTCGAACCCATCGGGAATCGGATACGCAAACGATTCGTGAACCGTCGCATATTCGGCGTATCCACCGTCGGCGTCCCAGCCGGTGAACTGTGCTTGCGGGCAGAGATTCTCCGATCCGTTTCGGCAGAACGCGCACCGACCGCACGTCGAATGCAACCACGCCGCACCCACTCGCTGCCCGACGTGGAATCGATAAGCACCCGGACCGAGCAGGTCCACCGTCCCGACGATTTGATGCCCGGGTACCAACGGCAGACGATGAGGAGGTAACTCACCCTCGATGACGTGCAAATCCGTGTGGCAAACCCCGCACGCATGAACCCGAACACGGATTTCCCCATCCGCCGGAAGGGGGGTGGGAATGTCCCGAAGCACCAGCGGATGCTCGTGAATCGGTTTCGGCTGGTCAAGAATCAT
>CAIVHJ010000087.1 GCA_903905665.1 uncultured Phycisphaerales bacterium | reverse complement strand
TGTCCGGTGAGCATCTCATAGAGGATCACGCCAAGGGAGTAAACATCGCTGCGAATATCAACGGAATCAGCCTTACCCCGAATTTGTTCGGGCGCCGCATAATTCAGGGTGCCCATGAATTGGTCGCCCAGCGTAAGGGTGACGTGTGATTCGCTCATCGGCGATAGGATTTTAGCAAGTCCGAAATCAAGAATATGGGGTTGATCCTGAGGATCGACGAGTATGTTTGAAGGTTTGAGATCTCGATGCAGAACGCCACGCTGATGTGCATGAATCGTCGCCTCGCAAACTCTTAAGAACATGTTCAGAATCTCTTCGGGCGATCGTCGGGCTCCACCATGTCTGGAAGCCCATTGCGATATGGGAACACCGTCAATCCACTCCATCGTGAAAACCGGCTGATCTTGTAGGATTTCCCTGCCATAGAGGGTGACGATATTTGGATGATTTAAACTGGCAGTCGCCTCAATTTCTCGTTCAAACCGGTGGTGCATGTCGGGAGTAGCCCAGGACCCGGCCAGGAGTCGCTTGATTGCGATGGGGCGATTCGTGCCGGGTTGTCGGGCGCGATAGACGATCCCCTGTCCCCCGCGATTCGCTTCAGCCAACAGTTCATAAGGGCCCAGAAATCCGAGCGGGAGCGGAGTTTCCGCCAGTCGGATGCACGCCATCCAGCTGTCATTGGGTGCATCTATTTGGAAGAAGTCGAGATTTGATTTGTCCTGATTCATCGTTTTTATCAATCGCCCAGTTGCTCAGAATTCATCCTCTTGCCGAACTTGATCTGCGATCAGTAGTCTGAGGCGGTCACGGATACGTTGTTTGATTTTATGAACCGCATCGAGGCTCATCCCAAAAGATTCGGCGACCTTCATCACCGTATCGCCAGCCAACAACCGATCAAACGCCTGAACACTGCGCGTGTCAAACGCGTTTCGGATCGTCTGCATGGCCATACGATAGTGGTGAAGAACCCATTCATGCTCCCAGGGATCATTCGGGTCTTGTACGGATCCCATTCCTGTCTGCTCATCCAATACATAAGTATCTAGTGTCGCAGCAGCACCAGATGGACGGTTGACGTGATGAGAAATGGTATTTCGCACCACAGCGCCCAGATAACTTCGAAACCGTCCCTTTTCGGGATTGTATTGAAAACGAGGGAGGGATTTGGTGAGATTCAGCATGACAAGTTGAAGGACATCCTCGGCATCGGATGCTTGCAGGTTTCTGTAACGGCAGTAACGGAGAATCAAATCGCGGTATTTCGTGTGGAACTGCTTCCAGGCGATCGCGTTATTGGGATCGCGAAGTTGCGAAAGCAGCGATGGTTGGGTGGTCTCTGACATTGCTCGGAATTATTTCAAAACGACTTGCCGCGCCATTTTCTGGTCCAGCATATCTTTCTATAGGGAAACCCTAACCCTAAGCCATCATAGACGTTATGTGCGTGGCGAATCAAGCATGTATTGGAAATTTTACAATTTGAAATTTTTTCTTTCTGCGTGTCCAATGTGTCCCATAAGGTTACTATGACATTTTGAAGGGATAATATGCTATCTTGGATGATTGAGGGGACAATCCTGTAGGTCCTAGAATGGTTATGCAATTTGTACCCACGGTCGGCATAAGATTTAGAGCAGGCGCGAGAGCGAGTTAGGACGGATGATACGCATACGATTGTCACATTAGGGATGAGGGGGGTTGTGTGATGCCAGATTATCCGAAATTCAAAACCGGAAGAAATTCAAAAATCATCCGGTTTGTTGGATATGGGACGATACTTTCATTCGGGCTTTTTTATTTCTCAGGGTGCAGTGCGTCCGTAGTTCCTCACGGTGAAGATCAGATGTCTCCCTCGCTGCAATCTGCTCTGTCAGATATTTCTACACAAACAGGTGGTGAAGCTCCGTCTTCGATGGATTATTCATCGTATGTAAGCCTGACAGGCCAACTCGTTGCTGGGATTGAAAAAGAAACGAATCGTAAAGCCCTGGTTGTCGATTGTACTGGTCGCCACGATTATCAAACGATTCAGCAGGCGATTGATGCGGCGTTGGACTCCGTTCATATAGTGATTGTTTTGCCCAGCGATGCTTGTTCCGGTGGCGCGTATTTTGAGAACATCAATTTGCAAGGGAAAAGCCTGATTGTTCAGAGTCTGCTTCCAACAAATCCCCAATTAGTTTCTGCTACGATCATCGATGGTGATTCCCGCGGGGATGTGGTGACGTTTGCATCGGACATCAAAACCCGGATTTCCAGTTCGGATTCGACGACGAAACATGCTGAGTTGAAGGGATTGACCATGACTCATGGTTCCGGGAGCGGCATTCGGATCGTGGATTCGAGTCCCCAAGTTAGTTTCTGTGTGATCAAAGAAAACAAGAACACGGGAGATGGGGGGGGAATCCGGTGTGAAGGCAAAGCGGCTCGACCAGCTTTTTTTAATTGTGTGATTTCTGGAAACACAGCAGTCAATGGGGGAGGTATGGCCAGCGTTCAGAATTGCCAACCAGCGATCTATAGTTCAGTCCTCACGCAAAACGAATCCAGTTTTTCCGGCGGGGGGGTGTACTGCCAGAGTAGCGGTCTCTTGATTCAGAATTGTACGATCACTTGGAATCGGTCGGGAGGGCTTGGGGGGGCGATGATGTTCATGGATGCTCCGGCAAGCCATATTGACAGCACGGTGGTTTGGGATAATGAATCACCCTCCAGTTCAGGCCTCGTAGTCGTCGGAGGAAAATCAAACGTGACGATAACTTACTCCGACATTCAGCAGGATCCGCCACAACTTGATTTGGGCCCCGGTGTCGGTATGAATCTTGGCACGCCGGCGAAGATTGTCTGGGGCGAGGGAAACACTTCGGCAGATCCTCTGTTGGAGGGCGATGGGGTACACCTGAGTGTGCAGTCACCTCTTCGAGGCGCGGGAAATCCCAATTTGGGTCCTCAGAATCTGGGTACGTTCATGGATATTGATGGCGAACTCCGATCGCCAGCCGATCGAGTTGACATTGGGGCGGACGAATTCGGTGGCTCACCGATGTAGGGGCGCCGCAGGAATCATACCGGTTTGGACTTCTCAGATCATCTCACAAGATTCGTCGTAGTTGCCAGTTTTTCGACCAATAGGATTATTATGGAGGTCGATTTAACCTCATCCGATGTGAGTGCGCATACAAAAATACAAGTTGTCAAGCAGGTCGATCCGAACTTAACAACAGGTGGACGTAGATTGCTTATGCACCGACAGCCTCAGGAGCGAGATTGCTGTTCGGGACAGCCGAGGCCAGAATTATTTCGTCCTTGGCCAACACGCGATCAATGTCGAGAAGGATCTTCACCGCATCTCCGACCTTGCCCATCCCGAAGATGAATGAATTGTGGGCCGACTCCCCGATGGCTGGAGGCGGTTCGATGTTGTCTCGCGTGATGTCAAGCACTTCGGAAACTGTATCGACAATGATGCCGATCTCCTGACCGGCATCGACGACAATGATGCAGGTCTGTTCGGTGTGCTCGATTTCGTCAAGTCCAAACTTGAGTCGCAAGTCGATTACCGGAATGACTTTGCCGCGCAAATTGATTACACCTTTGACGTAATTCGGCATGCGTGGTACAGCGGTGATGTTCATCATGCCGATGATCTCACGGACCTTGAGGATTTCGATGCCGTATTCTTCATTGGCCAATTTGAAAGTTAGATGCTTGCTCCTATCATCCAGAGTGGTTTTCTTCTTCTGGTTTATTGTCTCTGTGAGTGTAGCCATGTTCGCCCTTTCCAATTTGTGTGTGTCCTGACTGTGTCAAATCGGTTGATGATATTCCTTCTTGATTTCAAATTTCTTCCAGTCCGTTCTCATACAAAGATGGAACCGAGCCTATCGCGAACGGAGTTTCTCACTGTCCTGAAAACTTCTTTGCTTCAATCGGCGAAGCGAATGGGGCGTCTTAATTAATAACCTCAAAACGACCGCCGAATTTTGCATTAACGGACAAAACGCCGGCATGTTCCACAGGAATCATTCGCTTTGTGTTTCAGTGGTCTAACGTTTTGAAAACAATTGCGTCTTGGACTCTGAATCCGGAGGAAATCTTCATTGCCATGGAGTTATCGGTATCTGGACGCTTTGGTCTGATAAGTTGTTATGTAAACCCGGCCAAGACCGATTTGATGGATATTGCATTGAAGGGATGTATTCATCCAGTCATTTGTGAAGCCACCGACAACGATAGTCGATTTTCAATGATATGCGAAATGTGTGCGAGCAATGATTTGTCGGCGGACAAAAGGACACGGTCTCCGAAGGCGTTTCGGATTGGAGAAACGCACCGCGGGTTGTGAATGCACGTTCATGGGCCATCCAGCGCATGTTCCCATGATGCAATCCGGCCGGAGATAAGCCATAACTTGAGAGGAGATGACCGGATGGAGAAAACTACTGAGGTCAAAAACACCGTTCAGACTTTGATCAATCAGTTGGCCGAGGCAGCATATACGGTCAGCACTGATAATCTACCCGGTTTGGCAAAAATGCATGGATGGTGCGAGAGTCTCCTGGAGGCTGTCGGACCCAAGTCGTCCTTTTCATACCCCGAACTGTCTGAACCGGCCCAGATGATCGCAACACTTCTTCAACAGATTATTCTGGACGAAGTCGAAAATGCCAAAGCGGCCGTCGAGGAGTTAGTGACGCAGATCGATCAACTCAGCCGGATTCAGATCCCCGAATCCGGTACTCCGCGATCCCTTCGAGACGGTCAAGCCAAAACCGGGGAAGAGGTCGCAGCCTGTCTCGACAAAGTGTTTGAAGACAAAGAGACCCATGCGAATTCCGCAACGCTGACATCCGTTGATCGAAAAGCAGGGAAAACAGCAGAGGCCCGATCAGCGACGCCGGTTTCCGTTCCGGATTACGTTTCGGAACCGCTGATCGTTGACGACAGCCTGTTGATATTTGTACAAGCGTTCGTGATTGAAGCCGCCGAACACCTCGATGCGATAGAGGCGGCCGTATTGGAAGTCGAACGGCATCCCAATGATCTGACCAAGATTGACGATTTGTTTCGTCCTTTTCATACGATTAAAGGATCGTCGGGGTCTTTGAATTTGCGTGATATTTGCAGCGTGACGCATGAAGTGGAGACACTCATGGATCAGTGTCGCAAGGGGGATCGACCCATTACGGCACGTACCATCGATCTGATTCTTGAAGTCGAGGATGTTCTGAAATTACAGGTTGATGCCGTGGCCGGTTATGCGGCCCATCCGACCGGGGAACCAATTCCCCAGCCTCCCGTGGCCGACCTGATTGGGAAACTTCGGTCCGTTGTGGCAAGTCCGGCAGAGGACAAGGATTGTCCGGTAGTTCCAAACAGCGGTTCGGACAGCAGCGAGACCGTTTGTGTTCCGCCAACTGCTTTAGCTTCAACCAAAGAGGAAATGGTATCGAGGGGTGTGCCGGACAAACCCGCTGATCACCAGGGTGGTGCCCAGAATTCGAATGTGTCGATTTCCAAGCCCAATGCGGTGACGGATCAATCCATTCGTGTCGATACATCCAAGCTGGATGCCCTCGTGAATATCGTGGGAGAATTGGTAATTGCCCAGACATTGGTCAGTACGTTGTCCAGCCGCCTGAGCGATCCACAACTGTCTCGGAACGTGGAACAGGTCAACAAAATTGTGCGTGACGCGCAGGGGTTGGCTATGTCCCTGCGGATGATTCCGATTGGACCGACTTTCCAAAAGATGGTTCGCCTCGTGCGTGACTTGGCGAAACAATCGGGCAAGAAGGTTGCAATTCAATTGGTTGGAGAAGATACCGAACTCGATAAAACGGTCATTCAACAGATTGGTGATCCGCTGGTTCATATGATTCGAAATGCGGTGGATCACGGGATCGAAATGCCCGCCGAACGAATTGCGGCCGGCAAATCTGAGGAAGGCGTCGTTCATCTTCGAGCGCGTCATCAGGATGGCAACATCATTATTGAAATTGCCGATGACGGGAAAGGGCTGGATCCTCAAAAACTCATCGCCAAAGCGATGGAAAAAGGTCTGATCCAAGAGGGGCAGTCGTTATCGGAACAGGATGCGTATCAACTTATTTTCGAACCGGGATTTTCTACCGCCGAGAAAATCACCAACATTTCCGGACGTGGCGTTGGTATGGACGTGGTGCGGAGAAGCATTCTGCAGTTGCGCGGAAAAATCGAAATCGAATCCAACATCGGGGTCGGAACCACATTTTGTATCAGCCTTCCGCTGACGCTGGCGATTATTGACGGGATGGTGGTTCTGGCGGGAAAAGAACGTTTTATCATTCCCTTGATCGAGATCGAACAGTCCTTGCGACCTCAGGTGCAGCAGATTTCCACGGTTCATCAGCGGGGAGAGATGATGAACGTTCGGGGAAGATTGATCCCGTTGGTTCAGTTGGCGGAACTTTTTGGAACCGGACCGCGCGTGGATCCATGGGATGCCATGGTGGTCATCGTTCACGTTCGTGGGCGTTCGGTCGGTTTGGTCGTCGATGAATTGGTCGGTCAGCAGCAAGTGGTCATCAAGGCGCTGGGAGATTATTTCAAACAGGCACAGGGAATTTCCGGCGGGGCGATTCTGGGCGATGGCCAGGTGGGATTGATTCTCGAACTGGGCAGCTTGAAAAATTTGTTCGAATGTACCGAACGAACTCGACTCGACAAGAAGAGAGTAGTTGAGCCGGTAATGGCGTGATTGATCTCACAGAACGCCGAATAACTTCAGAGTCTTGAAATCGGCGACCCGTGTCGAGATAGTCAATGAAACGCAATTCGAATGTGTCCGTTATGGTGTGAGAAGATGAATATACTTGTGGACATTGCAGATTTCGCTGTTTCAAATGATCCGCAGGCCACGCTCGTGACGCATTCTCTGGGTAGTTGCATTGGTGTGACGATCTGGGATTCGGAGATTCGTGTCGGAGGCATGATTCATTACATGCTTCCGGAGTCGTCGATTGCACCGGAAAAAGCGCAAACCAAACCGGCGATGTTTGCTGACACAGGCGTGCCGGCTTTGTTTCATGCCGTCTATGCGCTGGGGGCTGTTAAGAAACGCCTCATCGTTAAAGTGGCGGGAGGCTCTCATCTTCTGGACGATAACGGTACGTTCAACATCGGTCAGCGGAATCATATCATGCTGCGAAAGTTGTTCTGGAAAAACGGCATACTGGTCGATAGCGAAGACGTGGGGGGTTCTATCAGTCGTACTCTGCGGTTGGAGGTGGGTACCGGGCGTGTCACGATCACGACTCGTGGACAGGAGAAGGAGTTATGACGCGGATTGAGGAAATCCTGGATCGCATCGGAACCTTGCCTCCCTTGCCCACCACGGCATTGAGATTGATGGCAGTGATCAATGATCCGCGAAGTTCCATGGAGGATATCGTGGAAGTGGTGCGGTACGATCAGTCGTTGACGACGCAAGTGCTCCGTTTGTGCAATTCGGCGTTTTTCGGGCTTTCACGCCAGGTCAGTTCGTTAAGTGAAGCCATGTTTCGTCTGGGAACATTGAAGGTTCTTCAGCTGGTGATGTCGGTACACACCAATGTGTTGTTGATGAAAGAACAACGAGGTTACTCTCTGGAACCGGGGGCGCTCTGGCGTCATTCGGTGGGGGTAGCGCTGGCCTCCACCGTGTTGGGTGAGCGGTGCAAAATTCAGAATATCAGTTTGTTGTTTACCGCCGGTTTACTTCACGACATCGGGAAGGTCATTTTGAATGAATATGTGGCGCAGGAGTGTCATGAGATCGTGCGATTGGTGCATGAACAGCAACAAAGTTTCATCGATGCCGAGACACAGGTACTGGGTCATTCTCATGATCAGATCGGCGGGATGGTTGCGGAGCGATGGCAATTGCCCGATTCCATCGTTCGCTGCATTCGCTATCATCACACGCCTCTTCTGTTGAATCCTCCCGATCCTCAGGTGGATGTGGTGTTCGTCGCGGATTGTGTTTGCCTGATGCTGGGAATCGGCGTGGGGGTCGATGAGTTGTGCTATCGATGCGACCACGAGGTCATGCAGCGATTGGGATTGCATGAACGCGATTTGGAATTCGTGGGTTCGCAGATGTTGGATGAGCTTGCAAAAATCGAGCAGATCTTTGGAGTCCGGGGTTCCGTATCCGCAGGGGGTTCGTCGCGATAAGTTGAGGAGCGGTTTATGGCCAAGAATTTATTGATTGTGGATGATTCGGCGACCATCCGGGGGATGTTGAGGCGTGCCATTACCATCATGGGTTTGGACGTCGGTGAGGTTTATGAAGCCGCGAATGGGATTGAGGCTTTGGCTCAATTGGCAGACCATTCTGTGGCGGCGGTGATCACGGATATCAACATGCCGACCATGAACGGAATCGAGCTCATCAAACGCATGAAAGCCAATCCGCACTTGAAACACATTCCACTTGTCGTGGCGACGACAGACGGCAGTCAGCAACGGATCGATGAAATGCGACAATATGGGGCTTGTGGATATATTCGGAAGCCTTTTCAGCCCGAACAAATTCGAGACGCGCTCAAGCCATTATTTGGAGTCAAAGACAATGCAGGTACCGACGACGGACATCTTGCAGAAGGTCTTTTCTGAAGTGTTGGCGAATCTGGCGTTCATGTTTCCGGATGACTCCAAGCCGGAGTTGAATCCGGAACATGAGTGGCTGGAAACGACGATTCGATACGAAGGACCACACGTAGCCACACTTCGGTTGTGGTGTACGCGACCTTTCTCGATACTTCTGGCGTTGAATTTGCTCGACGTGGATCCCCGCAGTGAGGATTCTGCTCCAAAAGGAGAGGATGCCGTCAAAGAGTTGATCAATGTTTTGGGAGGCCAGTTGGTAACGACGTTGCACGGAACACAGGATGTTTTCAGCCTGACCATTCCAGAGATCCGATTGCTGCCTCAGCCTCCCGATGAAACCGTTCTGGACGGGAGTATGGTGGTTCGTCTGTCCATTGAAAATCATTCTTTGTGTCTTGCGTATCAGTCCGTTGATCGGTGAGGAATAATATGGGGTGGTCTTCTGAGGGTGCAAACTCCGAGGTTGTAGATCTGTCTCATGCAGATTATGAGCGGATTCGGCGGTTGGTCTATGCCCAGAGCGGGATCAATCTCGGTGATCAGAAGGTGCAACTGGTTCGCGCACGACTCGGCAAACTGGTTCGACGGGGTGGGTTTCGATCGTTTCACGATTATTTTCGCCACGTCGAGGAGGATCCCTCCGGCGAGGCGTTGTGTGGGCTTCTGGATGCCATCTCCACCAACACCACACATTTGTTTCGGGAAATCCGGCATTTTCAACTGCTCCGAAAGATTCTGGACGGGTGGTTGGCGGATTCGGCGTGGTGTAAAAAGCATCCGGTGCTTCGCATCTGGAGCGCCGGTTGTTCCAGTGGTGAGGAACCCTACTCCATTGCGATGGTGGCCCACGACGCGATCAGGAGTCATCGCACTGTGGAACTCAAGATACTGGCCACGGATTTATCCGTTCAAGTGCTGAGTCGGGCTAAGCTGGGCTTCTTTGAATCGCATCGCGTGGGGACGGTACCGGCGGAATACCAAAATCGTTACTTTCAGAAGGTTCGGCAGGGAGAGATAGTCGGGCTTCAGATTATTTCCGAATTGCGACAATTGGTGACGTTTCGTCGGTTCAATCTGATGTCAGCCGTCTTTCCTTTTCAAAACGATTTTCACGTAATCTTTTGCCGCAATGTGATGATTTACTTCGATCAGCCGACCCAGGAGACTCTTGTGAACAAATATGCCCATCACCTTGCGGAAGGCGGCTATCTGATGATTGGTCATTCGGAAAGTCTCAATGGAATTCAGCATCCTTTGTCCTATGTGGAACCCACGGTTTATCGGAAGTAGGGAGTTGGAAGACGATGCGGCCTCGCGCGGTCAATGTTCTGATTGTGGATGATTCAGCTCTTGTTCGGACCATGCTCACCCAGGTTTTGTCCGGGGCGGCTGATATTACCGTGGTGGGGGGGGCCAAGGATCCTTATGAGGCTCGTGAACTCATTATCAAGCATCGACCTGACGTCATCATTTTGGATATTGAGATGCCTCGAATGAACGGGCTGGTTTTTCTCCGAAAACTGATGGAGCATTATCCGGTTCCCGTCATTATGTGCAGTGGTATCGCCCCTGCGAACAGCCAAAAGGCACTGGAGGCGCTCGAAATTGGAGCCGTGGATGTTGTCTCAAAGCCGACGAGCGGCGGCAGTGCGGCGTTACACCATCTGGGGGAGGAATTGGCGGACAAGATTCGCGCCGCGGCGATCGCCATGCAACCACCACCGCCAATTCCGGAATCCGTTCGTGCGGAACCTCTTACTTTTCAGAGTGCAGGCTTGAATCCAAATCATTACTTCGTGGCCATCGGGGCTTCAACCGGAGGAACAGAAGCCATCAACACCCTGCTGACTCGCGTTCCTGCTGATTTCCCGCCGGTGGCGATGGTGCAACATATGCCCGAAGGATTCACTCGGTCATTTGCAGAGCGATTGAATCAAAACAGCCGCATGAACGTGAGCGAAGCGGTGGATGGAGATATCCTGATTCCAGGAAAGGCGGTTTTGGCACGCGGCGGCATTCAGATGCGCATCGCCAACACAGGTGGGAAGTGGAAGGTTATCTATGGTGAAACCGAGTTGACGAACCGCCATTGCCCCAGCGTGGATGTCTTGTTTGATTCGGTGGTCGAGTGTGCGGGGAGACAATTGATCGGAATTTTGCTGACAGGAATGGGGAATGATGGCGCCAAGGGACTTTTGAAAATGAGTCAGAACGGGGCGATCACGGTGACACAGGATCAGCGAAGTTGCGTCGTCTATGGAATGCCGAAGGTGGCGGTGGAAATTGGAGCATCTCAGTATAGCGCTTCGCCCGCTGAAATACCTTCGTTAGTAACTCGACTTCTTCAGCATCATCCTCCCCGGCGATTCAATCAAACCGGAGGTGAGATGTAGTTTTTGTGTGATTGAGGTACTCTTTTTGCTATCGGACGTTGATTTGTGGTTTGGTAGTCAGGGTTGTGTGAAGGCTGAAATTTCCAGTCAAACGTGAACGGTTATTTCGCCGAAACAGTGTGAGTGGCGTAGTCCGTTCGTTGCGTGGAGGACAAGTTATGAAGTTTCTCATCGTGGATGATTCCATGACTGCCCGACTGATTGGGCGCAAGACATTTGAGTCTTTAGGCCACACGGTCCTGGAAGCGTCCGACGGACAGGAAGCTCTTACCGTACTGGCGACACAGAGTCCGATCGACGTGATTATTCTGGACTGGAACATGCCGGGGATGAATGGATTCACGTGCTTGGAGAATATCCGCAAGATTTCGGCCCTCAACCGAACGAAAGTGGTCATGTGCACGACTGAAGCGGAAAAAATGAGCGTGATCAAGGCTCTTCAGGCTGGCGCCAATGGTTATCTCCTCAAACCTGTGTTGCCGGACAAACTCAAACAGGGCGTTGAAAAAGCGCTGGGAACGTCTTTGAGCTGATTTCTTGACGCGAGATGTGACTTTTCTTTTGTACTTAAACGGAGACACGATCCATGGCGGCAGCAGTAGTAACCAAACATGCCTTCAAGGTCGAGTACATGCAACCTTTTGTGGATAGCCTCAGAACACTTTTTGACGGCCATCTGGGACATCCGGTGCAGGTTGGAAAACTCAATCTGAAGGTCGATGCCCATCCGTCTTATGATATTTCGGGAGTGATTACTTTCACCGGTACGGTCATCGGTCGAGCCGTCGTCAGCTTCCCGTATGATGTGGCGGAACAGATCGGCAAGGACTATCTCAAAATGGATCTGCCGGACGGGGTGTTGCCTGATATCGTCGGCGAGTTGGCGAACATCATCGTGGGCCGCGCCAAATCGACTCTGCACAATCATCAAATCACCATTTCTCCACCCACGGTGATTGTCGGAAAAAACTTTACGATTACACTGCAACGCGGCGCCCAGTGTCTCGAGATTCCCTGCACCTGCAAGTACGGAAACTTCACGCTCGAATTAAGCATCGTGGAAAACAAACCGTAAACAGGTTTCCGTCACCCCGAATTGCGATTTCAACTCCCTACACTTTTGTGTTGTACTGTCCACTTCCGACGATTCATACGGATTCCATTTGAATCTTGTGTTTTGCGAGGACCGCAAACCAAAGAGCCGCAGGCTTCAGCCTGCGCGTCACTGCGATACCGATGAACCATAATCCGTATCAGATTGATTTTATCGACGGGACTGGATGACGACGTCTCGTACACCCCGGATGACGAAATCGATTTGCTCTTCGGTCAGGGTCGGAAATAAAGGCAGAGAGATCAATCGGTCGCCGGCATATTCAGCCACGGGGAATGTACCGGGGCAATAGCCGTATTTGATGCGATAGAACGGGTGAAGATGAACGGCGCGGAAGTGGACTCCGATGCCGATGCCGCGCTCCTGCAGTTTTTGAATGATCTGATCCCGCGAGAGGCTCAGGCTTTCGGTGTCAAATCGAACGGCATAGAGGTGAAACGCACAAGTGATGTTGGTACGGCGCCTGAGTCGAATCAGTTCAGCAAGGTCTGCAAAGGCTTCATCGTAGCGGTGAACCCAGCGTTGTCGCAAAGCATGAAAGTTGTCGATCTTCCTGAGTTGATGAAGGCCAATCGCCGCCTGAATGTCAAACATGTTGTATTTGAAACCCGGTTCCAGGATGTCCCAATGCTTGTATCCTTGCGGTCCGTAGCGCTTCCATGCGTCCGTACTGATGCCGTGAAGACTGAGAACGCGCAACCGTTCGGCGAGTTCGTTGTCTTGGGTTGTGATCATGCCTCCCTCGCCGGTCGTCATGTTTTTTGTGGCATAAAAACTAAAACACGTCGTTCGGCTGATGCTCCCGATTTTCTTTCCTTGATAAACGCTTTCGATGGCATGTGCAGCGTCTTCAATGACATGCAATCCATGAGCGGTAGCGATGGTCTGAATCGCGTCCATGTCGCATGGATGACCCGCGAAATGTACGGGAATAATGGCCTTTGTCTTTGTCGTGATCGCCTGTTCGAGCAACGCCGGGTTGAGATTCAATGTGTCGGGTTCCACGTCCACAAAAACAGGTTTGGCTCCGACGTGTTCAATGACGTTGGCGGTTGAAGCGAATGTGATCGGTGTCGTAATGACTTCGTCCCCTGGTCCGATGCCGAGCGCCACCAGTGACGTGTGAAGCGCTGCTGTGCACGAGTTTACTGCAATCGCGTGTTTGGCGCCAGTGTAAGCTGCGAATTCCTTCTCGAACCGCTTCGTCTTGGGGCCGGTAGTTAACCACCCGGATCGAAGCGTATCGATGACCTCCGCCTCTTCTTCCGGGCCGAGACAGGGACGATGAAACGGGACAATGATCTTGGTCTTTGATTCCGATGGTATTGAACCTCGTCGGGGCTCCGAAAGTATGGTTTTTGGGGTGGAATCGGTTTCAGCTTCGACCGGCATTTTGTGTTCTCCACGTTGAGGGTTTCATATATAGTCGGTTGTTTTGCTCTGTAATATCGGACATTTTGTCGATCTGTCCGATAATTGTTGTCTTAACCCTGTCGTACCGCCATCAAAATGCATCCACCGCGTTGCTTCAGACAGGAAATGTAATGACCGATAATCCTGTTAATCGAATTCCAGAGGGGTTTTCTGGTCGCATTTCGGAGTGAGGGTTGTCACATGAAATCCATATTGATTACCGGAGGAGCGGGATACGTCGGCTCGGTCCTGACGGAGCAGTTGCTTCAGGAGGGATACGCCGTCACGGTGTATGATCGCTTCTTCTTTGGTCGCACCCTCGTCGATCCCATACCGGCCTGCGGTCGGTTAACGCTGATCCGTGGGGATATTCGAGAGATTAACGCAGAAGCGTTCGAAAATGTGGATGCAGTCATTCATTTGGCGGCGCTGTCGAACGATCCGACGTGTGATCTCGACCCGGTTTTGACGGAAGAGATCAATCTGAATGGAACCATGACGGCAGCTCGTCTGGCGAAAGAAGCCGGTGTCAGACATTTCATCCTCTCGTCATCGTGCAGCGTCTATGGGGAAGGTACTGGCCCGACGATCTTCACCGAAGAATCTTCACCCCGTCCCGTGTCATTGTATGCACGCATGAAACTGGAGGCTGAACGTCAACTGCTTGAAATGGCGGACGAGACATTCATGACAACCATTTTGCGGAATGCTACGGTTTATGGGATTTCTCGTCGGATGCGGTTTGATCTGGTCGTTAATGTGATGGTTTTGCATGCTTACAAGAACCACAAAATTTACGTGACCGGCGGGGGGCAGCAGTGGCGGCCGTTGATTCACGTAAGGGATTTGGCGAGAGTGTTCCTCGAAATCCTGGAAGCACCAAAGCCAAAAATCGTCAACGAGATTTTCAACGTCGGCAGCAACGATCAAAATTATCAGGTGTCCCAGCTGGCCCAGATGGTGTGTGAGCGAGTTCCGTATACCAACATCGAGTGGGTTCCTGATGATCCCGACAAACGGAACTACCGTGTGGACTTTAGTAAGATTCAAGGGATTTTGGGTTTTGCTCCTACGCATCAGGTATCCGATGGAATTCAGGAAATCTATGATGGTCTTCGAAGGGGCATGCTCGAAGAAAACATTCGCACCAAGACCGTGGGTTTTTACCGGTACTTAATCGATGCCGAACGCCTGGTGAGCGAATTGTCCTTGTCCGGTCGCATGCTCTAACTCGCCACGTTCGCAAATCCGTCCTTCTCCGCACGCTTTGCAAACGCCACGCACTTTCGATTCGCCTGTCTCTCGCCCAACCTGATTTATCAGTTTGGTAGGGTGGGCACCGCCCACCAATGATTGAAATCGCTGTTGTCGGATTATCATGGTGTGCCTGCGCACCTTGCAAAACTTCCGCTCTGTCATTTCGACCGAAGGGAGAAATCTCACCTCCGGCCAATTACCGCCAAGTCTGGTAGGGTGGGCACCGCCCACCAATTATTGAAATCCCTGTTGTCGGATTACCACTCTTTTTCCCTTTTCTCTTCTATCTTTTCCGCTTTTCTCTTTCCCTGCGTCCTCCGCGTGCTCTGCGGTTAAATTCGTTTTCAATTCTCCATTTTCAATTTTCCATTTTTCTGTTCCGAATTCCGCTCAGTCCTCAGTCCTGCTCTCCCTTCCCGCTTCCCTGGACATCTTCCCCTCAACTCGTTAAAACGAGCAAATACGCCTCCGGTAAAATCCCAAGGCGCGTGATACCGACTAAACCAGAACTCCGCATGGGATGCGGATCCGTCGAATTGTTGTTGGGAAGTTGAGGTAAACATGGGTGACAGGGACACTCCAGAGACGTCCGGCACAGGAGTCTGGCTACGTTTAGGCATGAGCATTGCTGTACTCGTCGTTGCTTGTGTTCATCTGGTGTGGCCGAGCTTGGCAATTGATGGTGTTACCCTCGTGCTGCTCGTAGTCGCGTTAGCGCCATGGTTGGCGCCGATCTTCAAATCGTTCGAGTTTCCGGGAGGTTGGAAACTTGAATTTCGTGAACTCCAGCGAGCGGGTCAGCGGGCGGAGCAAGTTGGGTTGCTCGCTCCGGCGTCTAGCGGACTCCCCCACGCAGGAGTTTACTTTTCAGCAGGTCGCTCAGGACGACCCCAATCTTGCGTTGGCTGGCCTTCGCATCGAAATTGAAAAACGCTTGATTGGGATTGCTAAGCGGAATAATCTGGACGTTCGGAATTGTGGTATCGGGCAGTTACTCCGACTCCTCAGTGAGCACGAGGTTCTCGATCACCGGGAACGATCAGTACTGGGTGATCTTACCGGTTTGTTGAATTCTGCTGTTCATGGCGCGTCGGTCGATCGTCAATCCGCGAGTTGGGCAATGGACATCGGTCCGAGACTCCTTGCTGCGTTGGACGAACTCGGTCCGAAGTGACTGTCACTACCTCGCAAGCGGATGGGGCCCACTTGACCAAGTTCGGAGGGCGGGATGCCCACCGATTTTTTGAAATCGCTGTTGTGGGATTATCAGTCTTTTTTCATTTTCAATTCTCCATTTTCAATTTTCCATTTCCCTGCCTTTTCTTCGCTGCCTGCTCCCGGTGCAGCGGGAGGCGTCATTCCCCATTCTTCATTTTACATTCTCAATTTTCAATTTCTTTGCTCGTCATTCATAATTCGCCTTTTCCTAAATTTTTATTCACTTGTCTCCCAATCACTAACGACCAATCGCCCCCCGCCGCCAACGCGCCTCATCAAATACCTGGTGAGAAATGCGGGCTAAAGAGGTCAGGGCCTCGGTACATTCTCCATTTGCTGAGAAAGAATGGCAGAAGTAGGTTGGAACTTGCCGATCGATTTCACTCGAAATCCGACAGTTGAAGAGCGTGACCCGCTTCGACGGCGCGATTGAGTTTTTTCCCAATGAGCGTCTGTTTTTGATTGGGGGCGAAGCCCTTACCGGGCCGCTGAAGCGCGATGTCCTGATCAGAGAGGATGTGTCCTATCTGAAGGTCGTGCGCCGCCACGCATGACAATCGGAACATGCGTCGGGATTTCAATTCCGCTTCCGTGGGACCGACTCTCGAATCGCCCAGGCAGTATTCCAGTTCGCGGACTGCCTTGACCATGGCTGTAAACTCCGCGGGATCGGCAGAGAACCGATGGTCCGGCCCGGGTAAATTCTTATCCAGCGTGAAATGCTTTTCCACCCAGCATGCACCCATCGCGACCGCTCCGACTGATGCAATGATGCCGTCCGTATGATCGCTGAATCCAACCGGGCAATGAAAAATGGTGGCCAAAGTCGGAATTTTCCGGAGATGCACGTCCTTGGGAGGAGTTGGGTACGACGTGACGCAATGGAGTAAAATAAGTTGATCGTTTCCTGTTTCGTGAAAAGTCCGAACCGCTTCCTCTATTTCTTCCAGGGTACCCATCCCCGTGGAAATTACTGTGGGCAGCATCGTCTTGCCCATCGCTCGGATCAGGGACAAGTGATTCAAACAATCCGATCCATTTTTCAATATCGTAACGCCGAGTTTTACCAAATCTTGAACACCGGATTCACTGGTGGGCGTGCTGTGAAAGACGATGTTTTGTCGATCGCAGTACTGCTTTAATTCAGTCAACTGCTCCCGATTCAGTTCGTACCGTTTGAACATCTCGTACTGAGGTTCAGTGACCGTCTGTCCTTGTGAAACGTAGCGAAAGGCAACCGTCCGATCGCTGATAAAATCTTCGGTCCGGTAGTTTTGAAATTTGACGGCGTCGGCTCCTGATTCCTTGGCGGCCTCAATCGTTTTTTTGGCCAAATCGATATTTCCATTGTGGTTGATTCCGATTTCGGCGGCCAAAAAACACGGAAAACCCACGCCGATTCCTCGTGATCCGATTCTAATGGATGTCATGACATAACTTCCTTTTCTCAAACCATCATCGCAAGGATTTTGTAATGTACTGATTGCACCAATGGCTTCTTGTTCACATTCCAGCGGTGCCTTCTGTATTTCACAAGACTTTCGAACAGTGTCTGTGACCTCTCAGCGGTTATCTACGATATCGGCGGATAGAGCTTTTGTCCTCTGCTCAACAAGACATCCCCAAACACCGTATAGGCCGCCAGCCTCTTTTCGGTTGTCGCACAAAGGGTTGTGATGAGGGACAATGATTGAGCGGTTTTACGACGCACCCAGAAGAAATGTTTGTAACTCGAGCAATCGCCCTTTTGATGTACACCTAATTTGGCATCCTCATCCAATCGGCTGATAAGGTTGATTAATCTTGATCTTGGCAAATGCAAAGCCGATCAATAATTCCGTGGAGGAGAACCACTATATAAACAATGGTGAAGGCTGCACCGTAGGTTGCTCAAAACATTGTTTGGGTCATAATGAGGAGAATCTCGAATGGATGTCCGTTTTATCAATCCGTTCATCAATTCGGTTCGTCAGGTTTTCAAGACAATGGCGCAACTGGACATTACTGTTGACAAACCGCGAATGAAGACCAACGAAACGGCGGACGTGTGCGGTGTCATCGGATTTTCGGGTGATGCGATCGGCACGGTGGTATTGAGTTTCCCCCGCGATGTGGCCTGCAAAATTGCCACGTCCTTTTCGGGTGTTGAAATGACGGTCGATCATCCAGATTTTTCCGACGCGATCGGCGAACTGGCCAATATGGTTGCCGGGGGTGCCAAATCCCAATTTCCAGGGGTCTCGGTGAGTATCTCTTTGCCCACCGTCGCCGTCGGCAGAACCCAGCCGATCAGTGTGACCACCGTTCCGTCCAATTCACCCCGGTTGATCATTCCGTGCCGTTCGGTGTATGGATCCTTTTTTGTTGAAGTAGTGGTGGTGATTCCCAAAATGAACAGCACGTGTGCTCCCGCGGTGGCTGTGGCAGGAGTCGGATCATGAAAATCATGCTCGTCGATGACTCGCGTACCATCCGTAACATTCAAAAGAAGATACTCCATGAACTGGGTTACACAGAAACGGCGGAGGCGGGTGACGGTGCTGAGGCGATTTCCATGTTCAAGGATGTGGCTCCCGATCTGGTGCTGGTGGACTGGAATATGCCCAACATGGATGGTTTGACCTTTGTGAAAATGATCCGCCAATCCGACAAAAAAACGCCGTTGATCATGTGTACGACGGAAGCGGAAAAAAATCGAGTCGTCGAAGCGATTAAGGCGGGTGTCAACAATTACGTCGTCAAACCTTTTACGGCGGAAACACTAGGCGAAAAGATCAATCAGACGCTTACCCGACTCGGTATCTCTGCCCCACAACCGGTAGCCGGGTCCTGATGAATTCTTATGGCAACGACATTACTGGTCAAGAGATTCAGCGTTCGCGTCTCCGAGGATCGGCTCTTCGCGTATATTCGTTGCACGCGCCGGGGGGGGCATCCCACCGCCAATGCATCTGAGGTGGCGGCCGTGCTGGAGAATTCCAAACTGGCCGTGACCAATGATGTCACACACCGAGTGCATGAATACGTCGAGAAACTTCAGCAGAAAACACTGACGGAAGAGGAATTTGAAATCGCAGCCGGCCAACCGGCTCAGGAAGGAACCGACGCTCAGTTCATCTGGGACAGTCGCTTTGAAACCACGCGGGCGGCCCCCTGGGTGGTTCCGGAAAAGCCAGATTTTTACGATGTCCGAACCTGGGTTTCTGTGACCACGGGAGAGGTCATCGGAACGCTCATTCCTGCCGTGAAGGGACGATCAGGCCTTGATGTCTTTGGCCAGGCCATCCTCCATCGACACGATGGAAGCGAGATTGTTTTGGGGGAAGGGATTTTGGTTGACGACAAAGGCCGGATTATTGCTCAGCGGGATGGTCGGATTGAATGGTGCGAGGGAGTTCTGTCAGTTTGTGAGCGGCAGAATCTGGACGGAGATATCACCGGAGGATCCGACAAACTGGAATACTGGGGTTCGGTGAATGTCCATGGAACGATTCATGATCGCGATGCCGTTCATTGCGGGGCGTCTCTGGTAGTTGAGAATGCGATCGCGAATTCCTCAATATCCGCCAGCCACGATGTCGTCGTGGGAGGTGGGATTCTCGGTCAGTCGGGGCGTTCGGTGACGGCCAGCGGAATGATTGCAGCTCGTTTTTGTGAAAACATGTCGCTCCGCGCCGGAAACGGGGGGATTCAGGTGCTTTCTGCATTGTCCAATTGCACGACCCACAGTACGGGTTGGCTCAATGTTTTCCAGGGAGCGATTGTCGGGGGTCAGCATTATGCGCAATGCGGCATCGTCACACAGGAGATCGGAAATGAAGCATGTACCAGAACCGTGGTTCACGTCGGATTACATCCCGATGTTATTTGTTACATGGCAGAGCAGGAGCTCGAGGTTGCCAAAAAACGAGCGTCCATCGAACGCGTCCGGCAAATGGTTCGACCGTTGATGGCCCAGATCAAACGGTTGAATTCAGAGCAACGGGAAAAAGCCACCGACCTCCTTTATCAGGCGGACGAAATGGAAAACGCGGTGCGAAAAATTCTGGGAGAGCGACACCGGCTCATGCGGAACAATGGCCCGGAGGAACGGGTCGAAATCTCTGTTGAAGGAAAAGTATACGATGGCGTGATCCTGTATATTGATGATTATCGAATCGGCCTAAATTCCGAATTGCGAGGTCCGTTGAAGTTGTACCTTATGGAAACGGCCGTTGGGATCGAAGCGGTGGTCCATAACACGTTCACCAATACTCGGCGGTGCCTGACGGCTCGAAAATTGACCCCGGAGGAATTGCGCAAGATTAAATCGTTGAAATGAATGCTGTGCAATATCGGGGCATGGGTGTGAGCGGTTGTCTTTGAGGGGCAGTTGACGTCCGGGAAGGTGAGAACCTATGAATATTTTTGTCGTGGAAGACGACATCAATCAGGCAATGGCCACGCGGTTGGCTTTGGAGCGATTGCATCACAATATTCATGTGGCGTATGCGAAAAATGCCGAACAGGCACTCGCCATGTTGATGAAGGGCTCCGTCGGCCCGGGTGGACACCGAGTGGTTCCCGGCGAACTTCATTTGATGTTTTTCGATGTCAACATGCCCGGAATGAACGGCTTGGAACTCCTAAAACAAGTCAAACATAATCCACATTATCTTCCGGTTCCGGTTGTGATGTTTTCCTGCAATTCCTTCGACGACCAGATGAGGCAATGTTATGATCTGGGCGCAGCAGCCTATATTCGCAAGCCGATTGACTGGCGGGAATATCATCGGGCCCTGGCGGGGGCGGTGAATTATTTCTCAACATTGTGTGGCGGCCCCTCGATTGATTTCTCTGGACTGCTCACATGCGGTGGCGCTGTGAAATGATGGAGTTCTGAGAATGACTCGGTGAGCGACATTCGATGAATTATGGAAACGGCTGCAATGTGAGTGAGCCTTGATGTGTTCGTTCAGCGAAAAAGGCAGGTCAATAATCGGGTGACGGGATGTCGTGGGAGACCGGGGGCAGGGGGCCCAGTTGCTCCTGGATTTGTCGCAGAATTCGAATCACACGTCGATCGTCCCGGATCGCACGGAACCGTCCACTGATGCGCACCCGTTCGAACACGCGCAGATCCCCGCTCGGATTTCGCAACGGTTGTAATTCGGCACCTTCCAGCTCACCAGTCAGAACGGTTCCCGACGATTGTACTTTGTAGCTCGCAAATCCCCCTCCGTCGTAACTGATTCCCGAGTTTCCTTTTTGGATGACGTAACTAATTGTGGCGTTAATCATTGAGGCGTCGGAATACGTTAATCCGGGATTGGGTTTCCACTGGGATTGGATGTGGAACGTCTGGATGATCTTCTGTGGAGGATTCTCGGAAGTCAGACTGATTTTCTGAAGGATGAGATGCGTTAATCCCGCCCCGTCGATCTGATAGTAGGCATCGTCAAACAGCTCATAATGCTGGATGGAATCCGAATGGTGCGGGTAATCGACGACAGTCAGCCGATTGTATGGCGTCGTGGTGCATCCTGCACAAATCACGCATTCCAAAAGTAGCAACCCGCCAAACGTTCGTGCAGGAGAGATCGATCTTTTTGCCGTATGATTTGGAACAATGTTCATTTTTTTCTATAATCCTCGCTCAGGGAGTTTGTCTTGCCATGAGCCAACACGATAGTGCTTTTGCGAATGTCGGTCAATTGTCGTGGCGGATCGGCGCCATTTCTTATTTGAACGCGCGACCGCTCATTGACGGACTCGAAGATCAACCGGGAGTGGAACTGGTATTTGATGTCCCCGCGCGGTTGGCAGATTATCTGATGCGAGGCGAATGTGATGCGGCGCTCATTCCCGTCGTGGACCTGCTTCGCACCGACGGAGCATTGCAGATCATCACGGATGCGTGTATTGCCTGCGACGGTGAAGTTCTGAGTGTCTGTGTGTTTAGTCACGTTCCACCCGAACGGGTTCGTCGAATTTACCTCGATGAAGATTCGCGAACTTCGGCCCAGTTGGTCCGATTGCTCTGGCCGGAGATGTTTCATCGTCGTGTCTCCTTTGAACGATGGACAACGGGTCAAGCGGTGGCGGACAATGAAGCCGTTCTGCTGATCGGAGATCGGGCCGTTTCCGAGTTGGCCAAGTCGTTCTCTTATCAGGTGGATTTGGGTGATGCGTGGAAGTCTTACACGGGCCTGCCGTTTGTGTTCGCCGTCTGGGCGGGACGTTCGGGCCGGGTTTCAGAATCGCTGGTTCGACGGTTGACCTCGGCCCGGGACCGGGGAGTTGGACGACTGGAAAATCTGGCGGATCAATACGGTCCGCGGCATGGTTGGTCCGTCGGATTGGCTCGGCGGTATTTGGGGGAATGTCTGAACTATTATTTGACTCTGCGCCATCGGGAGGGACTGACATTGTTCCTGGATTGGGTTCGATCTTCCATGGATCAATCACGGGATTGAGGTTTGCGTCATGGGTCGGATTTCGGAGTCAGAGGCACTTGAATTATACCGGGGCTGTTCGTTTCACGAACTGGGTCGGCGTGCGCACGAAGTGATCTGTCGTCTGCATCCGGAAAACTATCGCACCTACGTCGTCGATCGCAACATCAACTATTCCAATTATTGTTTTGCACAATGCTCGTTCTGCAATTTTAAAGCCGATCCCGACGCTTACGCTTCGCGACGAACGAGCCCCTCTTCGGGGTACGTTTTGACTTATGAGCAGATCGGGGAAAAAATCAATGAACTGATCGCCGTGGGCGGAACTCAGATTCTCATGC
>CAIVHJ010000086.1 GCA_903905665.1 uncultured Phycisphaerales bacterium | reverse complement strand
TGATGGTAGCGTTGATCAACGGGAACCTCGTCCCAATCCGTTTCGATGATATGATCGACCCTGAAAACAACCGCATGAGGGTTCGTGTCGTTGATGTGGTTTCCGACACTTATCGCGCCGCGCGCGCCTATATGATTCGTCTAGAGCGAAGCGACCTCGAAAATCCGGAGATGCTCCAGAAACTCGCTAAAGAAGCCAAAATGTCGCCCGAGGATTTTAAGCACCATTATCTTCGCGCCGCCACAAGACTCGTCGATGGAATCCCCGTCGAAGATTGAACAACAACGTCCCCCCATCAGAACCCCCTGCGCAAACAGGGGGTTATTTTTTTGGAGAGTAGTTGTTTTTCCAACGGGTAACGTACCGAAGTTGATATCACTCGCAGGATTTCGCGTTACGGTAAAGGCGGGGCGGGATAGGTATTGATAGTGACAGTGACGGCATCGGTGTTTCCGATCTCCGCGATGTTCGCCGCGTCAGTCTGAGACTTTGATGTGGAGATGCCATCCAAAACGCATCCCGCGGACACGGTTAACGCAATCCCAATCACACACAAAACCAATAAACGAAACATCCTTCACCTCCTGGGGCGAATCCGTTTCTTTCCGTCGTAAGCAGGTACGTCGATGTCTATTCTCGTATCAACGGTATCATGAGTATTGCGGCTTCCTCGCCAAAGGCAAGAAAATCCCAGGAATAATCTAACCTCGCTCGTCCCATAACAAATCGCCAGCAGAATTTTTCGGCTATTTTTTATTCACCGGGTCAGACTCTCCACAGCCCGTTCGATAGTTTCGCGAGTCACTTCGCAGCCGACCTGGACTTCGCCGAGGTAACGAGGCAGGACAAACCTGAACCGACCGGTAACCGTCTTTTTGTCGCCTTCGAACGCCCGCATCAAGCGATCCGGCGCCACAGGGAAAGGCAGCGTCGTCGGCAATCCGAACTGACGCAGGGCTTCACACAACGTCTCAGCAACGTTCCGATCCGCCATCTTCAACTCATGCGCGATCCGTGCGGCTGCCAGCATTCCCAGTCCCACGCACTCCCCGTGTCCAAGCCGATACTCCGACGCCGCCTCGAAACCGTGAGCCAGCGTATGACCGAAATTCAACCGCGCCCGTTCTCCAGTCTCATCGCGTTCATCTCGCGAGACAATCGCAGACTTGATCTTCACATTCCATTCGATCAATTCCTCCAGCACAAGCGGTTCTTTGCCGAGAATGGCCTGGTGGTGACGTCGTTGCCATTCAAAAAAATCCGCATCGGCCACCATGGCATGCTTAAGGCTTTCCGCCATCGCGCTCCGAATCGCTGCCGCCGGCAACGTCGCCAAAAACTCCACATCCACAACCACGCCCCACGGGGGGTAAAAACTCCCCACCAGATTTTTCACACCGGCATGATTCAGAGCCGTTTTCCCGCCGATGGATGAATCAATCGCTGCTAACAATGTGGTCGGACACACGATCCATCGGATTCCTCGCATATAAGTACTCGCGACAAAACCCGCCAAGTCCCCCATCGTCCCCCCACCAAGCGCCACAATGAGGCTGTGACGATCCATTCGCTGATCGACCATAAATTCATAAAGACGCGCAGCTTGCCGGAGCGATTTCGCCGATTCACCCGATTCCAGCGTATGGGTCATGCAGCAACCGCAACGATCTTGGATTTTTTCCAAAACTTGTTGACCGTGGGTATCGAAAATGTCGCGATCCGCAATCAGAAGCACCGTTGACTCGGAACCGATCCAGGCATCAAGCTCCGAAACGGTTCCTCGCCCGATGAAAACGCTGCATGATCGCATCGGTGTTTCTACGACAATGGTTCGCACGTTTTACGCTCCGAGACAACCACAGGATATCGGGCAGCACGATGGACGCCAATCTCGATGTCAACGCTTGTCTGACTGGGTATTTCGCACTATGAGATCCAGTCACCCCGATCATCAACCAAACTCTGTTTGCCCATAAATTAGGACTGAAATTGCCCGATTAGACAGACCGACGAAACCTGTCGCGAAAAACAATTGGAAAATATTCACAACTATGTATCTATCCCTAACTCATTCGGAGTAAATATGAAACGTCAAAAAAATGCACGCTAACAACCGAAACTTACACCCAAACAAAAACCGAACTGCTTGATTTGCGGTCGTCATTTTGCTAGGGTGGCATTATGGCGCGAGTAGTATCTACCACAAAACCAGTCCGCCGGAAAACCAAGCCAAAAACCGCAAACCGTTCGGTTTTGGTCCGCACTTATAAATCTGCACTGAATTATATCACGACACACACGAATTACGAAACTATGTCGCGTGTGGGTTACAACCATACCAATTTCAATCTCGCCAGAATGAATCGGTTGCTGGCGCTGCTGGGTAATCCGCACCGCAAGATCAAAACTGTCCACATTGCAGGCACCAAAGGCAAAGGTTCGACCGCCACGATGGTCAGCGGCATGTTGCAAGGGAACGATTACAACGTCGGTTTGTATACCTCTCCCCACGTGCTCGATATTCGCGAACGAATCACGGTCAACGATACTTGGATCAGCGAACATGAGTTTACGCGGTTGACCAATCAGCTCGCACTGACCTCGAAGAAATTGAAGGGTTCGCAGCCGACGTTTTTTGAGATGATGACGGCGATGGCCTTTTTGTACTTCGTTGATAAGAAAGTGGATTTCGCCGTGATCGAAACCGGACTCGGTGGTCGTCTGGACGCCACCAACGTCATTCGTCCGGAAGTGTGCGGTATCACCAGCATCAGCATCGATCACACGCTGCAGTTGGGGAACACGATCACGCAGATTGCTCACGAAAAAGCTGGAATCTTCAAGTCGAATGTTCCGGCGATCAGCGCCCCACAACACCCGGAGGCTAAAAGAATTCTCAAAAAAGTCGCTTCGGAGCAGGGAACGCCCCTGCTGTTCGCCGGAGAGGACATCGAATTCAGTTACCGTTTTGAATCGTCTCGTCTCGCCGGCCCCCACACCCGCGTCTGCCTGACGACCCCCAACAGCCGTTTTGAACATTTGCAGGTCCCCCTGCTGGGTGAGCATCAGGCGATTAACTGCGGTTTGGCATTGAGTCTTGTGGACGTTCTCAAGACGAAAGGATATCGCATTGACGATCAGAAAGCGGCGGATGGTCTGAGCCGGGTTCGTATGACGGGCCGAATGGAAATCATTCACTCGAATCCGAAAATTCTGGTGGACGGCGCCCACAACGCCGCCAGCATTGAAGCCCTGATGCGAACGATCGGTCAGCACGTCCCCTATGATTCGATGATCGTCATTTTTGGCTGTCAGGAAGGAAAAGACATTGACGGGATGATCCGCCAGATTCAGCTGGGGGCGGACAAGATTATTTTCACGCGTTCGAGTTCTCCGTTAGCCGCCGATCCCCGACTGTTAGCGAGCCGCTTTTTCGATCAAACGGGAAACACGGTCCAAGTGGCTGAAAACCTCGACCAAGCCCTGCAAATCGCTTCCATCGCCGTCACCCCCGAAGACCTCATCTGTATCACCGGTTCGTTTTACCTGGTGGGTGACGCCAAGAAAAAGTTCGCCTCCTGATGAATTCCAAAACCCCCGGCACCACCGTCCGCCTTTCCCCGATTACGTCTCCGCATTCGCCGATTTCGCGGTCTCATCTCAAGATTGCCGTTTTGTTGCTGCTGTTGGGATTGTGCGTTCGCGGATACTTGGTCATGCAGTCGCCAACGCTCACCATGGCGTGGGATCATCACGAGTATGTTTTGTGGGGAGTCATGATGCGTCATGAGGGTCTGACGACTTTGTACGACCGGTCCCCCACCCGAACACTGGATGTGGGTCCCGCAGGAAAACCAGCGGCTGTGGACAGAGCGTAAGGAGCGCTTCCCGTGTAACTATCCTCCGCTGGCAGCGTACTGTTTTTATGTTCAAACAAAGATTCTGGAGCGGCTGGGACCCCACGTGCGCATCCAACACCCCCGCCGCGCGCCTCATTTTTTCGTTCCTGTCGATCTTGGGAGACTGCTTTGTGGGGTGGGGGTGTTATGCGATTGTGAAACATTTTCGGTCAGGCGCTGCACCCCTGGCGGCGCTCGGGGCCGTGATGCTGGTCCCCCCGTTCTGGATCGATTCGGTGCACTGGGGCCAAACCGACAGCTGGGTGTTGGCGCCGATGGTGTGGATGGTATGGGCGATACTCCGGAGACGATGGATTGGGGCGGGAATTTTGTGGGGAATTGCGCTGGGTCTCAAACCGCAGGCCATTTTGATTGGCCCGCTCTGGTTATTCGCTTTGCTGTTGTTCCGTCCACGAAAGCGGATTTTGCTGATGGCGCCGATCGCCGGGTTGATCCTGTTGCTGGGTTCGATCCCGTTCATGCTCCACAGCGGGATGAAATGGTTTGAATGTTCGTATTACGGAAATCTGGTGGTGAAGCACAATCTGACGACGCTCAAGGCGTTTAATATATGGTATGTTGATCTGCTTTTGTCGGGGAATCCCGATGTTTCCCAAACATGGTGGGGACTGAGCAAAGACCTCTGGGGCAAAGTGTTTCTTGCCGTTGCGCTGGCTGTCGGAGGCGGGTTAATCTGGCGTCGCCGAAATCTCGGCGAGGTCCGACTGATCACCTTCGCGGCCTGGTTGATGCTGGCGGTGGTCATTTTCCCGACGCGCGTTCATGAGCGATACATTTTATTGCCGCTTCCTTTTCTGATAATTCTGGGTTGCCTGTTTTCTCGGTTGTGGATTCCCCTGGCCGGGTTCATCCTCGCGGCATGTTTTCAGATGACATCGCTGGAATGGCTTCGTGTTCCGGCGGATGCATGGCCGGAAGTGGTCAAAATCGTGAACTGGAAATACGACGACCTGCGAACCATGCTCCCACCCGAAGAATTCGCCCATCTGCCTCCGCCGGAAGTCCAATTGTCCCAAAACGATCGGCCCAAATTCCTCGCTGATCGAAAACCCTATATCCCGTTGGAATGGACGCTGACGATTTCGGAATTGTTTATTGCCGCGATTTTGTTCACAATGATTCTGAGACTGCCCCACTTTCCTCCCCTGCAGGAAAACCGGAGGCCAGTTGAAATTCCGACGCCCACAGGAAAACGATCATGAGCGAAACCGGACCCAACGAACCGACCATTATTCACGGCGTCTATCGCGGAGGAACCATTCGACTCCTCGAACCTGCACCGTGGTCCGATGGTTCGCCGGTGGAAATTCGACTGGCTGAAGATTTCTCGCCGGGCGATCTCACGCATCTGGGCAAGGTCATTATCGCAGGTTTTGGCCTGGCCGGGCGATGGGTGGCGGACATTTTTGACCGTCACAAGATCGAATACGTCATCATCGACCAGAATCCCGAAACGACGCATCGCCAAGAGGCACTCGGTCGTCAGGTCGTCCAGGGAGACGTTTCCAGCGAAGAAACGCTGCGACAAGCCGGCGTCGAACAGGCAAGTATTTTGGCGCTGACTATTCCCGACGAGGAGGCCGTACTTAGGGCGACAAAGTTGGCAAGACGGCTCAATCCCCACATCTATATCGTCGCGCGCACGACATACACTTCTTCCGGAATGGAAGCTACACAACTCGGCGCCGACGCCGTGGTCAAAGCCGAACAGGCCGTCGCCAACCGTTTTTACGAATTGCTTCTCAATAGAATCAGAACCACGGCGATTTCGGATACGAACGGCCACCCCACGGGACCTATGCGATGATCATCTCGGTGCACTATAATAGAATACCAGCCTTCGGCGAAAATGATTGATGTCGCTTCAAAAGCATTTGTGGGCGCTGCTCCCACCCAAAGGAGAAAATCTTATGACACTGCTTGGCAAAGACGCTTCCTTGAATCTGACCGAACTGCAGGCGGGTCTCAATCGTTTGTTTGATCAGTTGTGGCATAGCGGGTTGCAAACCGGCCCGCTGGACGGACAGGACTGGTCCCCCCCCATCGACGTCATCGAAAAACCGGATTGTTACGTCGTTCTGGCAGACATGGCCGGCGTATCTCTGGAGGACCTCGAAGTCACGGGTCAGCACCATCAAATCACGCTCAAAGGACAAAAACTCCACCGCACAAAAGAACCACAGGACAGTCCGATCTTTTCGGAACGCCGATACGGCAGTTTTTGTCGAATCATCCCCATGACCAACGCAATACAGGTTGACGCAATCATCGCCCGATTGAACGGCGGCGTGCTGGAACTGGTCTGCCCGAAAAAGACCACCCCCGCAGGAACTCCCGTGCAAATCAAAATACAAGTGACGGATTCTCGATGATTCAACACGCTACGGAAAAATCGCAAGTTCACTCGCCCAGGGCCGGTCTCGACCTGCACGCAGAGATTCTTCGCCTCAAAAAAGAACTGCACGCGGTGATTCTGGCGCATTACTATCAGGAGGACGAAATTCAGGATTTGGCGGATTTTGTGGGGGACAGCTTGGGACTTTCGCAACAGGCGTCCCAAACTTCGGCGGACGTGATCGTTTTTTGCGGAGTTCATTTCATGGCGGAAACCGCAAAAATCCTTAACCCCGCTAAACAGGTACTCCTGCCCGACACAGACGCCGGGTGCTCACTGGCGGATCGATGCCCACCGGAAGCATTTCAAAAATTCCTGTTGCAATACCCCGGTCACACCGTCGTGACCTACATCAACAGCCGTGCCGAAATCAAGGCGATGTCGGACATCATTTGCACGTCATCGAACGCCGAACACATCGTCCGACAGATTCCACCCGACCAACCCATCGTGTTCGCCCCGGATCGCCATCTGGGACGATGGGTCATGAAACAAACCGGACGCGAGATGGTGCTCTGGCCGGGCTTTTGCGTGGTCCACGAGCAATTTTCCGAACGTCAGTTGCTCAAGATCAAATCGCAATATCCGCAAGCCAAAATCATCGCGCATCCCGAGTGCGTCGATACCGTGTTGCGGTGGGCGGATTTTGTCGGTTCGACAACCGCCCTGCTGAAATACGTCACGCAGTCCCCACAGCGACAATTCATCGTTCTGACCGAAATCGGAATTTTGCATTCCATGCGGAAGGCACGACCTGATGCCGAACTGATCCCGCTTCCGCCATCGAACGGTTGCAACTGCTCCACCTGCCCTTACATGCGGCTCAATACTGTCGAGAAACTCTACGTGTGCATGAGGGACCGCACACCGGAAATTCTCATCGAAGAACCGATCCGACTGCGCGCTTTCCAAGGCGTCCGGCGGATGCTTGAAATGAGCTGAGGACAGGCTGAATTCATCAAAAATTGTTGAAACGTCATTGAGAAGGCGACTGCGAAAGAACCGATTCGGAGGAAATTACGGAAAGCCGACTCTGAACATCGGCAGCTTCGACGTGTTCACTCAATGATGCCATAAATCGGTTGAGCGTCTCCAACCGCAGATAGGCGATTTCCTTCACCGGCTCGAAATTAAACGAATCCTCAATCCTCGCCCGCCAGAAGTTGTACTCGCGCTGCCGATCCCACGTTTTCAGCGCCGACGAGATCCCCAGACCCTCTTCGTTGTGCTTGCGAATGAACAACCACAAGGACAGCGGACCGACGCCATCCAGATTACAAGCGTCGCTGAGAACCTTGGCCGCAACATGAGTGGTTTTGCGACGACCGCTTTCGCGAATGATCGCGCAAAGAGCCTGAAGCCGGCGATTCGATGCATACGGCCGGAGGGATTCCTCGGCACAAACTGCGCTGTGTTCTCGCTGAAGGTCCGAAAGCGGTCGACTGAGAATATCGGATCGCAGAACCGCTCCCTGCCGATACTGTACCGCCCATCCGACACTGTGATACAACGCCGCTGCAACCAATACTTCCCGATCCACCCGCCCTCCCCTTGGACCCAGCAGATTGCAGATCATCTCCGACAAAACGGCGATCCGCTGCGCATGCTCCCAAAGGAAAACGTCCTGCGTCCCTTCGGGAGTCTGGATGATCAAATCATCCTTGGCTTTGCGCCGAATGGCATCCAGCTGAACCATCTCCAATTTCCCCTCGCGAACCGAGCGTTGAGAGCAATTGCCGCTCGCCCCCAAACGAAAGGCTGGCTTGATTAACGCATCACGCTTCCGGGATCAAACAGGCAGTGTGGTTTTGCACTGTTCGCACGCAGCGACGAAGGTAGTTTGCTAAATGCAATCGGTCTTTCCCCGCAACACACACAAACCGGAAAACCTCTAATTATTATGTCAGTATTGCAATTTTTGCAAGAATTGCACGCAAAATTAGGATAAATTAGAAAAATCCAGAGGAGAAAAAACGTATTACGGCTAGTCGGTGATATTGTGCTACTCGATGATTTCGTAGTGAAAATTGCGCCTTCGAGGCTGCCACCCCGCAGAGGAAATCAGATGACGGATGTCGGATTCCGTGAGATAATATGCTGTTCCAGCGGCAGATACGACGTTTTCCTCCATCATGACCGACCCCATGTCGTTAGCGCCAAAGAGCAACGCCAATTGCCCGATTTTGGGGCCCTGCGTCACCCAGCTGGCTTGAATATTTGAGAAATTGTCCAGATATAGCCGCGCCAACGCCAACGTGCGGAGATACGCACAGGCATCAGCTAAAACAAGATGTCGGCCATCGGGTTCTTCACATGAGTCTGGTTCCTGCAGTTCCGTTCGCCCCAAAAGAGTCCCTTTGGGTTGAAAAGTCCAGCAAATGAACGCCGTGAAACCATTCGTCTCGTCCTGCAAATCGCGAATCCTGCGAAGATGCTCGATTCGTTCGGGAATGGTTTCGATGTGGCCGAACATCATCGTGACGCTGGTTCTCATTCCGATTCGATGGGCTTGTCGCATCACTTCCAGATATTCATCGGTCGTCGTTTTGGCTGGACTGATTCTGTTGCGGACCCGATCGACCAGAATCTCTGCCCCCCCGCCGGGAA
Source organism: uncultured Phycisphaerales bacterium (assembly GCA_903905665.1). Taxonomy (GTDB): domain Bacteria; phylum Planctomycetota; class Phycisphaerae; order UBA1845; family CAIVHJ01; genus CAIVHJ01. The sequence goes on along the minus strand of CAIVHJ010000086.1, from coordinate 122 downwards.
TAGAATCCAATCCCGCCTCACGAAGTCGCAACAGAACATCCCGTACCGGAATGTGAAACATCTGATGAAACGCCCATATTTCCGGCGGGCTGAAGGCGTGAATGTGAATCCTTGGATAATGC
>CAIVHJ010000085.1 GCA_903905665.1 uncultured Phycisphaerales bacterium | reverse complement strand
TCTTCGACTTCTTTGACGACTTCCGGGTTGGTTTGTTCCATGTTGGCGACGCGTGCGACGACTTCGATTTGTTTGGCGGCGGGAAGCCCCTTGAGAATTTCGGCTCCTTTGGTGCTCGACAGGTGCGCCAGAACCAGCGCGATCGTTTGAGGATGTTCGTCCTGAATAAACGTCAGGAGGTTTTCACTGTCGGTTTTCTGGAGGAACGAGAAGGGTTGCTGATAGACCTGATGTTCGATCTGCCTCATGATGCGAGTGGCATCATCCTGAGTGAGCGTTTGTTGGAGGAGTTTGTAGGCGTAGGCTACGCCGCCCTGTTCGACGTACCGCCGGGCCATCGCCATGGTGTAAAATTCGTGCATGGCGTCATTGATGCGTTCGGGTTCAACGATATCCATGGAGGCGACTTCGCGCGTGACTTCCTCGACCATGTCCCGCGGGAGCATTCTGAGCACTTTGGCGGCCAGTTCGGTTTTGAGGCTCAGGATGAGCACGGCCGATTTTTGTAAACCGTTCAGTTGGGGCGCCGCCGGCGCCGCGCCGTCTTCGGCGGTCGGTTTTTTGGGAGATTCTTTTTCAGTTGCGGTAGCCATCCTTGGCTCTCCTGTCAGGTACGATCTTTTTCAATCCAGCGTCGGACGATTTCGGCAGCTGCCTGGGGATCGGATTCGATCATATCGTTGACCTCGCGAGCGATGTGCCTCGCCTTGACGCTTTGTTCGTCGGCTTCATGAGCGACCAGCAGGGCATCGGGCGTGACGGCCTTTCCGACCGGTCCGCCGTCCACCATGAGTTCGCCTCCGGGTCCCAGCGCGAACTGTTCCTGATCCATGGCAAACGGTTTTGGAACCGCGAGCGAGTCGGGCACCTTGCGAATGATATGCATCATCATACCCAGCGCCATGAGCGCCAGAACCGCCAGTCCGATCTCTTTGACGTGACTGCTCATCAATTCCATGACGTTGCCGGCCTGTGCGATCGGGGAGGTCCCTCCCGAAGGCGTTGCGGCATAGACAACCGGGGCATCGCTGTAGGTGGTCACTTCGACGGCCGGTTTGTTGTGGGCGGCAGCCGCCAGAATGGGAGTGACCGAAGCGGCAATTTTCTTGTTTTCACGATCCATCACTTCCTCGACCTGTTCTTTCGCAGGTTCGGCATTGGGGTCCTGCGATTCGCTCTTGACGATCGCGACGAAGTAACTTCGAGGAATCAGAATGGAAGCGGCGGCATCGAGAATGGTTCCCGGTTTTTTCTGCGTGGTCGTCACGGTGCTTCCGGATTGCTCGGAGTATTCCGTTTCGGTTTTGTTCCGGTCATGACTGCTTCCGGACGAGCCTCCTTTGATCGACATCCCCATGTTGGGCGCGGCGCCGGGTTCTTCGGTCGTCGAAGCGCCGGAGGTGGTTTCTTCCTCCGAAACGTCCCGCTTGACGTTGGGTTTGTCGAGTTTGGTTTCGGTTTTGTTGATGAGTTCTTCATCGAGTTTGACCGTCACCGTGGCGATGACTCCGGGGATGTAGCTCAGATGGTCGGCGACACGCGTTTGCAGTTCTTTTTCCTTCTGCCGCTGCAAATCGTAAAGTTGCGTTCCGTATTCATCCTGTGTGTTCGAGGGAGAATACGAACGCAGCGAATCCATATCGACGATGGTGACGTTTTGCGATTCCAGCTGGGGAACCGCACGGGCGACCATGTCGGCGATTCCCTTGACCATGGAAGTATCAATTTTGACTCCCGAGGCGAGGTGAACCTGGACGGTGGCCGTGGGCGGGGATGAGGGTCCGCCCAATTTAACCTTGCTGGGGGTCCCAATGAAGACATTGGCCTTTTTGACTTTGCTCGAAGTGCCGATGACGGCGGCGAGTTCATTCTGCAAAGCGACGTTTTGCTGCCATCGTGTGACTTCCTGAGATGCGAAGACGTCGTGTTTTTCGATCAGATCGCTGAACGTGAGATAGTTGGTTTTGGGGCCGAGGTTGCGTTCGGACATCAACCAGATCAACCGCCGACGGTCTTCCAGTTTGACGTAAATTTTGCCCTGGCGTTCTTCGTATTTTTCGCCGAGCATTTGCAGTTGAGACGCCATCTCGCCGAGTTGATCCTGCGACAGCGTGTCGGTGAACAGCGGAACCGTTTCACTTCGCACGGACCACTGCGTGAGCCACAGGATCGATCCGGCGATGACCACCACGCACAATCCCAGCGCAACTCGTTGCGAAGTTTCCAGTCGACTCAACTGGGTCTGAATAGTTTTGATCTGTTTTTCAAACAGCGCCATGGCACATTCACCTCATCCTGAAGTTTGCGGCACAGACCTCCTGTCTGCGCGTTGATTATTCACTTACACTCTCATCTGCTGCAATTCTCGATAGGCATCGACGAGTTTGTTGCGAATTTCCATGAGCATGCTGAAAGCGACATCCGCCTTGCGAACGGCGCTAAACACCTCGGTGTAGTTGTCGGTCTGACCGGTCGCCAGTTTCTCCATGCCCTGGTTCGCCTCCATCTGCAGGCGGTTCACCTCACTGAGGTGGTCCAGCAGAACATCCTTAAATCTGGGTCCATCCGACGAACCGACCTCGGCCGAAGGAGTCGGAGTCTTCAGTCCCGGCGTACCCAGCAACGGATTGAATTCGTAAGGTCCGATGGGATTCGGCATGACGTTCTCCTCAACTCAGCAACCCACAATTCAAGCGATCAGTTTCAACGCACCGCCGACCATAGCGCGGGTGGCATTGAACACGTTGATATTGGCTTCGTACGCCCGACTGGCTTCGATCAGATTGACCATTTCTTCCAGTTCGTTGACGTTGGGCATTCGGACATAACCCTGATTCGGGCCGCTTTTGATGGCGAAGGGATGCGAGGGATCCCATTTCAAATCACCCGGTCGCGGGTCGAGTGCAATCTCCGCCACGTGAACGCCGGGCTGGTCCGGCTGGTCCGCCGAAGCCCCGACGGAAAAAACCGGAACGCGCCGCTGATAGGCCCGATCCTCGCCGATCAGCGTATGGGCATTGGCCATGTTACCCGCCAACGTGTCCATTCGAATTCGCTGCGCGACGAGCGCCGAGGTACTCACATCAAAAACACCAAACACGTTAGGCTCCCTTCAATCAAATCCGTCCGCGAATCGCGGTCTTGAGACTGTCAAACTGCACTCGCAACATCTCGCTCGCCATCGAATAGACCAGGGTATTTTCGTTCAGGTCCGCCATCAGTTTTTCGATGCTCGCATTCGTCCGATCGTGAAATAAAATGTTTTCCGCCGGCTGGGTTGACGGCGTGACTTTCAGATGTCCCTGATCGTCTTCCGAAAACTCATCACTCGGCGGCAATACCAACGGTGCATTGGGATCGTCTCCACGTTGCTCAACCGCCCGCCGCAATGCCTGCTCAAACGCTGCCGGATCCAGTTGTTTCGTGATGTATCCGGGCGTATCAATGTTGGCGATGTTTTCCGCCAACACAGAGTGCCGGACTTCGGAAAAAGCCATCAACTTTTCCAGTACCGGAATCGGACCCTGATTGACAAGATCATTCAGATACATCCGCCATCCTCATGCGATCCCTGCCCCCGAATCCGCTCCATCCATGACCCATCTGCCGACATGGGCCGGGGGGATGTCCGACCGATCGTTTGCATCCACCGTACCACCCATCCCAAAGCCTTCCCTCATACTGATATCCATCCGTTCGATCCGTCTTGTGCGCAATTTTTGCGCGTTCGGATGCCTTTTCTTCCCCCAACGCTTCGCAACAGCCTCGCCCCTCCCACTCAATATCATCCGGCACGCCGGGCTTGTTCCTGCCATTTCTTGAGTTTCATGCCCAACGTGCGAACTCCGATTCCCAGTGCACGGGCAGTCTTTTCACGATGACCGTTGAACTGAATCAACGTCCGCTCGATCAATTGGCGTTCCATGTCCTCCATGAGTTGCCCTGGTCTCAGATTGCGGAAGCCGTCGTGAGATTGGATTTCACCCTGCAACCACGGTTCGATCACACTCGCGCGCACGATCCGATCCGCCACCATGACCACCGCTCGTTCACACACGTTTTCCAGTTCCCGCACGTTGCCGGGCCAGTGATAATCGCGCAGGACTCGCATGGCGGCCGGTTCGACGGTTACCGACGCCCGTCCGTCCGGACGACCGGTTCGGCCCATGAAGTATTCCACCAGCCTCGAAACGTCGTCCCGACGATCCCGCAGCGGCGGAACCTCAATGGGCAACACATTCAATCGATAAAACAAATCTTCGCGAAATTTACCCTCCCGGATCCACTCGACCAGATTGCGGTTGGTCGTGGCGATGACGCGCACATCGACGGTGAGCGTCAAACTGCTCCCCACACGTTCGAATTGCCGTTCCTGCAACACCCGCAGCAACTTCGCCTGAAGCGGCATGGGCATTTCGCTGATTTCGTCCAGAAGCAACGTGCCCCCGTGAGCCAGTTCAAACCGTCCTTTGCGGGCCCGATCTGCTCCGGTAAACGCTCCGCGCTCGTGACCGAACAATTCGCTTTCCAGCAGATTGTTCGACAAAGCCGCACAATTCACCGCCAGCATCGGCCGGTCCGCCCGTGGAGACAACCGATGAATTTCTCGCGCGACCAGTTCCTTTCCCGTACCCGATTCCCCCGTCACCAACACCGTCGCTGCACTATCGGCGACCTGTCGGCAGCGGGCCTGCACCTCGCGCATCAAACGTGATTCGCCCACCAGCATCCGCTGGTTTCCAGCGTCGGTCAGCGAGACCCTCAAGGCCTCGTTGTCGGCTTTAAGCATTCGATGCTGATGCGCGCGGTCCACCAGCAAGGCCAGTTCATCCGCCTCAAACGGCTTCTGGATGTAGTCAAACGCACCCTGTTTCATGGCAGAAACCGCCGACGCCACCGTCCCATACGCCGTCATCAGAATCACTGGCATGTCCCGATCGTGCGTCAGGACTTCACCCAAAAAAGTGATTCCGTCCATTCGCGGCATCTTCAAATCACTCACGACCACGTCGAAAGATCGATTCCGCAGTGCTTCCAGCGCCGCGACGGCGTCCGCAAATACATCCACCTGATGTTCTTCCCGCGTCAACGTTTCCTGAATCGAGTCTCGCAACAGTTCGTTGTCATCCACGACACAAATCCGCGCCATAAAACAGCTCCTTCAAGCACGACGAAGTCTGCGAAAGTTTTCGCAGTCCGTCGGCAGGTACAATGTAAACTGAGCGCCCCCTTCTTCTCGATTGGTCGCGCACACTCGCCCCCCGTGGCTTTCCATGATGCGATGCACAATCGCCAACCCCAAACCCGTCCCCGTCTCTTTGGTGGTGAAAAACGGATTGAAAATCCGATCCAGAATTTCAGTCCCGATTCCCGGTCCTTCATCGGAAATGACCAGCGCCGCCATGTTTCCGTCACTCTCGTGAGCATCGAAGTAAATCGTGCCACCCTCCGGGGAGGCGTCAATGGCGTTGAGGACCACGTTGAGAATGGCGCGTTGCATCTGTTGAGGATCGACCCAAACTTCCTGCTGCAGGACGGATGTATTCACCCGCCACTCCACACGTTTGGCTTGCGCTTTGGCTGCAGCCGCTTCCCTCACCGAATCCAACAGCGACGACAACGACACCTGACACGCTTGCGGTTCGTGACGGCCGGCGAAATCCAAAATGTCTCCCACGATCCCATCCAGCGCGTTGACACCGGCTGAGATTTTGCGGACCAATTGTTGCGCTTTCGGCAATTCCATCAGATCGCGATCGAGCAGCGACGCGTACAACTGCATACTGCCCAGTGGGTTGCGAATTTCGTGGGCTACGCCCGTGGCCATCTGACCCAGCGCCGCCAATCGTTCATTTCGAGAGAGTTCGCGGTTTTTATCTTCCAGCTCGACCCGTAATTTATGCACTTCATCCTGCAACCGTTCGTGCGATTCCTTGAGCTGCTCCGTCACGTCGCTGTAGGCGCGGATGATGGCGGACAATTCGCGTTCGCGCTGACTGAGCACAGGATTTTCGAGTGTGGAACTCATATCGCTTCATCCGTTTCCGAAAAATTACGGGAACGATCCATCGAACGACCGTATGCCGCGGCCGCTTTTTGCGACGCCCCCACCCGGCTCGCCTCCTGCGAAGACTGCGCCTTGCGCGCGCCCAACAAACGTTCGTCCTGAGCATCGGAGGCGAGTATGCTCCTGAGCGTCTCGGTCACGTCGCGGATCAGCGATTCAGCTTCCTCTCGCCGAGCAGGATCGATTTCATGATAGTGACTTTTCCAGATGCCCTGCGCCGAATTCATCTGCTGACTCAGCGACTGCAATTCGTCGATGATCGTCTGACGATCCGCCAACAGCGTCAGCAACGGCTGGGGATTTTCGCCCACGATCAGATCGCGTTGTCGCTCGGCCAGAGCCTTCAACTGACGATACAATCGCAATTGCTCGTTCAAAATCCGAATCATGGCTTCCGAATCGATCTCCAGCGGCTCTTGTGCAGCGATCATGGTACCCTTCCCTTCAAGGCGTCACCGACGGAAGATAATCCGAGGTGTCCGCCAACCATTTGAAAAATTTCTGCCAGTCCTCCTGCCCGTTTTTGACGAGAAGCGACTGGTAACGCGGTTCGTCAATTTTCTTGGTCAACCATTCCGCCTGACGCAACACCGGTGTGATGGCGTCGAAACGGCCCAGTTGTTCGAGGCAATTGATTTTCTGCACGCTGGCGCCGAGCGACATCGGATCGTCGGGATAGACCTGCACAACTTCGTTGTAGAGCGCCAGCGCGCGTTCGTAATCGCTGAGTTCGTAGGCGCAGTCCGCGCGATACATGTAGCTGTACATCAGTTGAAGCTGCTGAATGGGTTTAATCTGGTTGAGAGAGATATCGGACAGCATTCGGATCACGTCGTCAAAGAGTTTTTCCGCCACGTGAAGGCGCTGCCGCCGCGTTTGTTCGAGTTCCTCGCGGTAGAGCGCGTTTTTCATGTCCTGCGAAGCGGCGTCGAGTTTCATGGCGCTGCGGCGGTAGGCATTGGCCAACAGGAACGTCGCCCGGGCCACCCGCGGATCATCGGGATACCATTGCAAGGCTTCTTCCAATCGCGAAATCGACTCTTCATAACGTCCTTCGCGACACAGCAAATCCCCCAGTTTGAACAGCGCATCCCGATAAATGCTCGATTGGGGAGTGAACATTCCCGGAATCCCGCCGCTCTCGTCCAGAATCGTCGTGAGGACTTCTTCGGCCTTTCCGGAGTATTCACCACCGAGCAAAACATAGCAGTCGGCCAGAGGAATATAAGATCGTTGCGCCGAGTCGGTTCGTGGAAATTCGTGGATGCTGCGCTGATAATAATCCACGGCGGTCAACAGTTCGCCCTCGGCCTGATAGGCCTGTCCCAATCGATTATGAACCCACGGAATCTCCGGACTGGTGGGATGATCCTTGAGGAACGCTTCCATCAATCGGATGGTTTCTCGGCGATCTCCCGCCGCGTCGTACATCTGAGACGCTTCCCAGGCGGCCTTGGCATTTTTTTCCTCGTCGTTGTTGTTGAGTTGAGCATAGGCGAGCAAATCGCGCGCCGCCGCCCGATATAACTCCCGACTTCGAAGGGTTTTTTGTTTGGCTTCTTCGGCCTGACCGGCCTGATCCGCCTGACGCGACTGCTCCACCAGTTGATCCGCCAACAACCGACGGACACGCACTTGCTCACGCAGATAGAAGTTGCGGTTTTCACGATCGTCCTGAGAAATTAGTCCGGCCGACAACAACAGATAATCGAGCGCCGGAGCATAACGGCCGGCCCGTTCCTCGGAAGTACTCCGAACCATCAACGAGTTCCGAAGCAGAGGCAAATCAATGAAAGGATGTTTGGGACGGGTTTTCAGGTCTTCAATGACGCGTCGATATTCCGTCAATGCGCGATCGTAAAATTGCAGATCGGAAAGCGATTCGGCGATCCCCAATCGGCTCGCCAGGGCATAATCACCCCCGGCATCCGTTGCCAGAACCGGTTCAAAAAACGTCAGCGCCTCGAGCGGTCTCGCGGAACCCCGGTCGTCGGACAGAATCACACGGCCCAGCAACCAACTGGTTCGGGCATACATTTCATGGCCCGTTCCCAGTTGAGCGATCAGATTTCTGAGTTGCCGTTCCGCCGTGGCATAATCCTTCTTGAGATACAACAACCACGCCTGAAGGTATTGGACGAGATGACATTCGGGCGGGTCTTTCAGCACAGATTCGTATCGGGAAAGGAGTTGCTGGGCTTCGTCGAGTTGTCCTTTCCCCACCAATAGCTGAACCTGCTGTTCCAAAGCCCAGGCCAGCGTCCTGGGATGATCACCGGACTGCTCCATCAATTCCGCAAGTCGATCATAGATTTCAGATGGTGCGGCTTGCTGAAGTTGCATCTGCAAATCCAGCGTGCGCCGTCGAATCTCGAGCGGTTCACTCGGCTCGTGTTGCAAGGCATTTTGGTATTCCTCCAGCGCATGGCCCGGTTGCTCCAGCCATTCGTACAATCGACCCCGCCGAACCAGCTCGTCACCACTCAGCGACAATCCCAAGAGTTGCGCTTTTTCGTAATGCGCCAAGGCGCGCCCGATTTCCCTGTTCTTGCGATCCGGTCGGCGATCGAGAATGTCAAACTGCGTGTTGGCCAATTCAACATGAACAGGTCCGAACGATTCCGGACTGTAACGCTTGTCCTGAAGCAAGGACAGCGCGAACTGCTCTGCATTCTGCAGACGGAAGTCACTTCTCAAATGACGAAGGTGTTCGACTTGCTCTTCAAGTGTGGGAATATAGGGGGCGGGTCGGGCCAGAATCAAAGCAGTTCCGACCAAACCGAGGGCCACCGCCATCAGCGGAATCTGCCACTTGCCCGACAGACCCTCTGGAAATGAGACCGTATTCGATTCGCTTGATTGCAGGCTGTCGCTCATCCTGAGCACCTGAACAATCTCCCGAGTCATCCTGCTCGGGTAAGTCGACTGATGTGACCACCGGCGTGATCACGAATGGACATCACATTCAGAACGCTCGGCGTTCTGCGTGAAGAATAATGTCGGCAAACTTTGCCGATTTGCTTGATCCCAAGACGACGCGAATGGGTTGTCTCTCAACAAGAACCGTCGTTTTTTTCTCCAGATTCACCAACGACCGAAAAGAACTGATTTCACTTTCCAATACTGATACGGCGTTCCGTCGTCTCGTCAGATCGAGCAGGCAAAAATATCAGTATTGAAAACAAGCTGCGATCATCGCATCATTTCACAAGCCACGCTGAATCATTTTTTGCACATGGACTCGCACAAAAAAATCAGAACACATCGCACCGGACTCATTTGAGATCGAGAAAAGTCATCGACGGAGGGTTTCGGGCATTAACCACTGAGTAAATTCGTCGGGGTCGCCGAGGTCTTTGACCTCCCGCGCGGGAACACCGACCACGGTGGTCATTGGATTGACATCTTTGAGGACGACGGAACCCGCTCCGACAACGGCATCATGTCCCACGCGAACGCGCTGCACCACCGTTGCACCGATTCCGATGAAGGCTCCGCTTTCCACGGTGACCCGGCCGGCGAGTTTGGCTCCGGGACAAACGTGCACACAGGTGCCGATCATGCTTTCATGGTCCACAATGCACCCGGTGTTGAGGATGACCCCGTCGCCGATCTGGCAATGGGCACAAACGAGGGCCCCCGCCGCCACCAGCACACCCCGGCCCAGATTCACGTTGCCGGCGACGCTGGCGAACGGATGAACCGCGTTCACGAGTTGCACCCCGTGGTCCAGAATGCTCTGCATGAAACTTCGACGCGTCCCGTTGTCGCCGATCCCGACGATGGCGCCTTCGATTCCGTTTTCCCTGAGCATCGGGAGCAAATCGAGCGAACCCAGAACCTTGACCCCGTCGATTCGCTGATCGTGAAGCCTTTCGTTGGAATCGAGGAATCCGACCACGGTGTGGACTCCCTCCTGACGCAAGGCGTCGAGTACCACCCGACCGTGTCCACCCGCACCCACAATGACGCAATTCATCGGCATCGCTCCGACGGAAAGTTGGAATTCAGACAGACTGGAGCCCATCTCATAAAAACATAAATCAGAGGTTTTCACCGGCAAGATGCTGGTGCCACACATTTATATGAGATGACTTCTATATATCGGGTATTGGGAGAGTCGAACCGAAACAAAACCCGCGGAGGGATTCCACAGGCTTATCCATCCAAAGCCGGACCACGTCTTAGAACGCCTAACAGAATAACACAAAACACCTGAAAGACCGCTCCCTGACGGTCGCGGCTCTGATTTTGTTAGACGCTCTTAGAAACCACCCGTCGTATCAGTATTGGCAGGGGTGGGAGGCGTTTGCGGAGTCACGGACGCCGCGTTCGAAGATTTTTGAAATCCGACGACGGTAGCCCCCGGCAGGGATGGTCTTTCTTCAATCCGTGTGCTGCCGGAAGCGTACAAACCACTCATCGACGGAGACGCCAGAATAAAATTGTTCACTTTGGCGATCGCGGGTTTGTCGGCTTCCTTGCCCACCGACGGAGTATAACCCGGAACGGTGAATTTGACCTCGCTGCGCTGAATCAGGGCCTGTACGTTGGAATCATCGAGTGAACCATGAAACCCGCCACACACCAGCACAGACCCCTGATCGCTGCGAAGCGATTGGTTGTCCCGAATCACCTGACCGATGGCTCGTACCTGAGCGATCACGTCGCTTTTGCTCAATCCATCCCCGTTCGTTGGAAAATCCACGACGTAAATATGCAAAACGGAACCGTCCGGGCCCATCATCCCCGCCAATAAAAATGGACGTGCGAACGAAACAGTCTCGCCCTTCTTGTCGGTTTGCTCGGTGATCAGACGATGATAATTCACCGGAACCCGCGAAAGCAATGCGCCGAAAATCCGACCCTGATGCTCCTCCCCCACCACTTGCGTGTAATTCATATCCGCCAGAAATTCCGCGTTGAATCGTTCCAGACCTGCCTGATTCATGTTTCCATGAACCGCCACCACGTCGGCATTGAGATTCCGGATCATGACGGCGACTTCCGTCATTCTGGAGTCGGGTGACGGCTGACCACCCTCGGCACCGGGGTCCGATGACTCTTTTCCCTCGAGCAATTCGCCCAAATCCACAGTGGCTACCGAAAACACTTCACCTGTGGGTATGGATCCCACCGGCTTGGCATCGGTCGGTTTGGACTGTGGAGGTTGTTGGGTCTGTGCAGGCGGAGCCGTCGGTGCCTGGTTTTTCAGAGCGGCGGGAATATCCGCCGTATCGTCGGGAAGAACCAGAATCTGGTTCGGATTGCTGATGACGATCTCCGGTTTATTCTGATACTTGATTACCTTGCCTCGAACCGCCACTAGTTTCCGGGCGTAAGCTTTTTCGGGAGGTTCCGGAAAATTTTTCAAATCCTCCTGCTTGATCAAAACGGTGAAGTGTTGGCGAAAATCGGAATGGAAGTTGATAAAAACGTACTTTCCGATATTCCGCGTCATCACCGTACGACCATAAAGAATCACCTCCCGGTCGTAGTATTTGGCGGCATCGCCCCATGGAATCAGCGGTACTCCGTTGATCGTCGGAGGTTCTGCAGGGGTCGGAGATGGTGCAGGTTCCTGACCCCACAAAACGGGAATCACACACAATACAAAACTACTCGCCACCCACCAACGAATTTGTGACCACATCGCGCGATCCTTTCATTGCGGTGTGAAAAGAAATGAAACCGCCAAGATTGTACCCCAATCCACTCCCTCGATTCAATGCGGCCCCTCCGGTCGGGCATAGCCTATACGAAAACCACCCGTTACAATACGTGCTTCTTTTCGGGTTTTTCGTTGTCTGGAAGCAACCCGAAAAAGCGTTGATAGCTTCAAAATCCGAACTCAGGAACCCCCCATGAACCATCAGTTGATCGAATGTGTACCCAACTTCAGCGAAGGCAACGACATGGCGATGATCAAGCAAATCACCGACGCCATCGAAAGCGTCGAAGGAGTGATTCTGCTGGATGTCGATCCGGGAAAAGCCACCAACCGGACCGTCGTGACGTTTGTCGGCCCGCCGGAACCGGTGATCGAAGCCGCCGTTTGCGCGGGTCGAAAAGCGGCGGAACTCATCGACATGAGCAGGCACCACGGCGAGCATCCGCGATTCGGCGCCATGGACGTCTGCCCGCTGGTACCGGTGGCGAACGTGACGATGGATGAAACGGTCACTTATGCGCGAAAACTGGCGCGACGATTGGACGATGAAGTCGGGCTGACGATTTACTGCTATGAAAATGCCGCCATGACACCGGAGCGTCGCAATCTGGCAATGGTTCGCGCCGGCGAATATGAAGGGCTCAGGGAAAGACTTTCGAATCCGCAGTGGAAACCCGATTTCGGACCGGCGAAGTTCAATGCGAAATCGGGAGCGACGGCGGTCGGCGCGAGAGATTTTCTGGTG
>CAIVHJ010000084.1 GCA_903905665.1 uncultured Phycisphaerales bacterium | reverse complement strand
TGAGCGCCGAGGAACTTGAAGACGTCATGCATCGGTTCGTGACCCGTCAGGCCGATGTACTGGTATGTACGAACATCATTGAGAGCGGGATCGATATTCCAACAGCCAATACGATTTTCATCGATCGCGCGGACCGGTTTGGTCTGGCGGACCTGCACCAGTTACGGGGACGAGTCGGACGGTACCGACATCGGGCGTATTGCTATTTGTTGTTGAAAGGGGATCGTCCGTTGACGCCCAATGCCGCACGGCGGTTGCAGGCCATTGAGGAATTCAGCGAGTTGGGCGCCGGCTTCAGAATCGCCATGCGCGATCTTGAAATTCGCGGTGCGGGCAACATTCTTGGACCCGAGCAAAGCGGTCACATTGCGGCAGTCGGCTATGAGATGTACTGTCAACTTCTGGAGCAAATCGTGCGAAGGATGAAGGGGGAGGCGGAGCAGATTCAGTATCCTGTTCATCTTGAACTGGACGTTGTGGTTTGCGTTCCGCGAAGTTACATCGCTTCGGAATCGACGCGGATGGAGCTTTATCGGCGGCTGTCGGCTGTTCGGACGTCGGATGAACTCGAGCGAGTCAGAAATGACATGGTGGACGCATTCGGGCAGTATCCTCTTGAAGTGCAACGACTTTTGGCGATGACCGAGCTACGTTTGTTGGCCCAGCCGTGGTCGATCCGGTCGATCGTGCGAAAACCACCGGATGTCATTTTTGAGGTGGAGGATCTGTCGAAAGCGGAACCGGTGTTTCATCCGGATCGTGGTTTACCGGGTGTCGCGCGCATGCCCGATCCCCGAACGATTCACTGGCGATTGCCGGAATCCTTTTTGAAGCCGGATCGTTTGCTGGATGTTTTGGGGAAGTTGCTTCGTTTCTCGAATTCGCCGTCGGAAAGAACGAATTGATATTTCGATGGGGCGGTTTATAGTGGTCGCATGAGAACAGGATTGCTTGTCACAACGCTATTAAGCACCGCAGTGATGCTGGGATGCGAATCTCCCAATCGCAACAGGCTCCTGAGAGAAAAACCGACCAAACCCGCCGAGATCGCCAAGAGTTCTACTGCAAAACAAAATTCGACAGTTAGGGATCGCGATTCTACCGATGCCCCGTCCGAAATTCGCTATTTGCGGGTTAACGGCGAGATTTTAACTGTTGAGGAAGTTATGAAAGCACTTCGACCGCGATTGAGCGAGATTTCTCGCCAAGCAAACGATGCCGAATTTCGCCAACGGGCGATTGAACTGGCACAGGCTGAAATCGGACAACGGGTTCGCGAGTTGCTGTTGTATCAAAAAGCATCGCAGTACGTGGATGATGAAATCGCCAAGGTAGTCGATCGTTATGTGGACGAAATCATTGTGGATCGGGTGAACACGGAATACGGGGGTCGGCAGTCGCGTTACGAACAATCTCTCGCTACGGAAGGGCATACCCTGAAGGAGGTCAAGGAAACATTTCACCGCCAGTTGATTATCGATCGGTATTTGCAGGAACAGGTCTTCAATATGGTCGCCGATCCCACGCGTGCGGAATTGTATGATTTTTACCGTGAGCACATCGAGGATTATCGTCAACCGGGGCGTCGTGAGTTGTTTCTCATCGAAGTGAAGAAAACCTCGTCCGACGCCCGTCAGAAAATCGACGAAGCGAAGAAGGACCTGAACGACGGGGCCGATTTTGAAACAGTTGCGAAAAGATATTCTGAAGACATGCATGCGTCCGAGGGTGGAGCGTGGGGTATGATTCGCGAGCCGCTGCAGGGTCGGTATCAGCGACCCGGCGCCACGGCGTGGCAACTGGATTCGAACCAGATGAGTCCGGTCGTTGAAACGGACGATGCTTTCTTTATTGTTCGCGTGGGAACGATTATTCCCGACGAGGTTGCCGGTTTTGAGGCGGTTCAACCGACGCTCATGGAACGGTATCGGAATTTTCAGCACGAAGTTCTGCTGAACCGGTCGATTCAGTCTCTTCTCGAAAAAGCCGAGATCGAACCGCGAGAAGACATGTTTTTTTCTGCGGTGATGAAAGCGGTGTCTCAGAACGGCCGGTAATTCCGCGAAGCATCAAACTGAGATATTCCATTTGTGTTGTTTGACGGCATCGACGATGCGCGAAGCCAGTTTGACGGCTTCCACGCCCTCCTCGCCGGAGACTTCGGGAGGGCCGCCGGTTTCAAGGGCGTGAAGAAACGAGGAGAGTTCCGCACGCAGAGGTTCGATATCGTCCACTTCCAGCGGTTCAATCCTGATCATCGAACCGAAGTCGAAATTCTTCATCTGCGACATGTCTTCGAATTTTCCTTCGCGGGCGAGTTTCAAAATGTCGAGATTGGCGTCTTTGGTGACGGCGATGCCGGTTTTCTTGGCATAATCGAGGTGGACATAAGCATCTTCGCTGAAGGCGCGGATTTTGCGTTCGGTTTTCATGGCTAATCGGGAAGCGGTCAGATTGGCGACACAGCCGTTTGCAAAAGAAATCCACGCGTTGGCGACGTCTTCGTGATCTCTGACCATCACGGGGACCCCGACCGCCTGAACGGAATATTCGTAGCATTGGACCAGATTGAGCACGATGTCGATGTCGTGGATCATCATGTCGAAGACGACCCCGATGTCGGCGGAACGGAACGTGAACGGACTGATGCGATGGGTTTCGATGAACTTGGGTCGGATGTTCATTCGTTTGAGCGTTGTGACGACAGGGTTGAACCGTTCGCTGTGGCCGATCTGAAGCAGGGCATCATGTTTTTGGGAGCACTTGAGCAGCGCGACGGACTCTTCGATATTTGGCGCGATGGGTTTTTCGATCAGCACCGCAATTCGGCGGGCAAGAAGCGGTTCGGCGATGGCGCGGTGATGGACCGTCGGAACGGCGATACTGACGGCATCCAGTGGAGTCTTGATCTCGTCAATCGTCGCACACGCCTGGCAATTATATTGACGAGCGAATTCCTTGGCGCGATCCAGCTGGATATCGACGATCGCCACCAGTTCACTGTTGGGCAACTCACTATAGACGCGCGCATGGTGACGACCCATGTGGCCGACTCCAATGACGGCGGTTTTGAAACGATGAGTCATTTATGAACCTCCAGTGACCCGGGACGGGTCTGTGGTGTTGCATTCACCCAAAACCGTGTTCTGTTTCTTAAAATAATGGTCGCCGTCAGAACGAGAATCATGTCGGAATGATTCGAGGTACCGTCCGAATTTTCCATTCTGCAGCGACTTGCGCAGAAAATCGCATAGATAAGCGACGTGGGAATTGTCGTTGGTTTTTTGGAGTAGGTCGAGTCGTGTAAGAAAGGGTTCGTCGTGATCGGCGCTTTTGGCAAAGAGGATTTTATAGGCGCCCGTAAGGGCGTCGATGTCCTCTTGAGGTATCTGCCAGCGTTTGAGACCTTCGGCGTTGACCCCGCGAACTTCGGCGGGAT
>CAIVHJ010000083.1 GCA_903905665.1 uncultured Phycisphaerales bacterium | reverse complement strand
GGTCACACTGCCGACCGATTCTGATAACGTCTTCGTTGTCCTCGCCGCACGCGATTTGAATCCCAATCTCTTCATCATCGCTCGCGCCGAATCCAACACCACCGAAAGTCGTCTCATCCGCGCAGGTGCCAATCGAGTCGTTTGCCCGCAAGTCATCGGCGCGCTCCGGGTCTCGAGCCTGATCACGAGACCGCATGTCGTTGACTTCGTTGATGTTGCGGCTCGCGGAATAGAACTGGAAATCAACGAATTCAACGTCACCAACGACTCACATCTTGTCGGCAAGTCGCTGCGTGACACGGGATTACGTCAAAAAACGGATGCAATCGTCGTAGCGATTCGACGCGCTGACAACGAGACGATTTTCAACCCACAAGCAGATGCGGTTGTCCAAGCCAATGATACCCTGATCCTCATTGGGAAATTGAATCTGGCTCAGCGGTTGGCGAATTTATGATTGTTCAGTGAATCCTCGTTTTTTTCGTTTTTAGGCATGATTATTGCATATTTCTCAAATATGGAAGGACGAATTTGACGACGCAGGAAATGGATGTTTTAACTGATTGTGCGGGCTTAGGCCCATCGCCCATTTTGGGTTGTGACGTTTTTATGACAGGAGTTGATTATGGCCCATATTATTGGTGCTAATTGTGAAAAATGCGCTGCTTGTGTGGATGTTTGTCCCACTGATGCCATTCATCCGACCAAGGATGAGGCTGATTTTGAGAGCCAAAAAAGCCTTTACATCGATCCGGACAATTGTGCAGATTGTGCCGTTTGCGTCGAGGAATGCCCGAGCAACAGCATTTTCTCAGAAAGCGACCTCCCGGCCGACCAAAAGGCCTTCATCCAAAAAGCGGTTGATTACTACAAGAACAAAAAGTAGTGATCAGCGGGCCGTTTTTCGTTGCTTGATGCAAACTCCTTGAATCTCAGGGAGTTTCGTCAAGAGGCGGCCTGTGTTCTGGGACGTGTTCTGGTTCTTCTTTTCCTCACCAGAGTCGTGAAAATACACATTTCAGCGTTTCTCGTGCAATGCCGAGAGGATAGACCTGCCGCATCATTCAGATGAAGGATTGCCGTAAACTCCCAATGGCGATTACAATTTTGACTCCCCAAGGAACGGATTGAAGGGGGAGATTTTTCAGATTGGAAATGGGAGGTGGTTTGTGGCGCATGTGATTGGTGATCCATGTATTGGGGTCAAGGATACGGCTTGTGTTGCTGTCTGCCCGGTGGATTGCATCCATCCGACCAAAGATGAACTTGATTACGCAACTGAAAAGATGCTGTACATTGACCCCGCTACCTGCATCGACTGCGGACTATGCGTGGATGAATGTCCGGTGAACGCGATTTGGCCACAGGACGAACTCCCCGAGGATCAAAAGAAACACGTCCAAACCAATGCCGACTACTACAAACGACTATCTCAGCCATGATGGGGATTTCTGATCGGTCACCACTTGTTTCACTTTTGCTCAGCAGGTTGTGATCGGTTGATTTCGAGGACTACCCCTCGGTGGACAGGTCCGGTGGGTTCACTGGTAAAAACGACTCTCATGGATTAAACTATTGAGCCTTGTTCGTGCAGGTTCTCGGCGGAGGGTGGTTTCCGCCGGTTGGTTCCCTGTAAACACAGGGGTCAGGGGTTTTTGCGGCTATGAAATTCAATTTGATTGACCGCATCATCACCCTGGAGCCGCGCCAACGGATCCACACGATCAAAGCGCTAAGTTTGTCAGAAGAGTATTTGGCGGATCATTTTCCGACGTTCCCGGTCATGCCGGGGGTATTGATGCTGGAGTGCATGATTCAGTCCGCCACATGGTTGGTGCGGTTGTCGGAGGATTTCGCGCACAGCATCTGCCGCATGGCGGAAGTCCGCAATGTGATTTATAAAAGTTTTGTCGCTCCGGGCCGGACGCTGAATATGGTCGTGGAGTGTTCCGAACTCACGCCGCAGTTCAGTGAGTTCTCGGGCCGGGGTTCCTGTAATGAAACCGAGGTGTTCAAAGCCAAGCTTCGGCTGGAGCATCTCAATCTGGCGGATCGGGATACCGGTCTTGCTTCGGTGGATCAGGAATTAAAGGCCCATGCCCGAAAGCAACTGACACTCATTTACAATGGCGTCGGTTCGTGATCGTGCGAGTTCGTTTGGTATTTTCTTGCTGGAGGCAGGTGGATTATGGCTAAGAGCCGTGACGAAATTTTCGCTCAGGTCCAGAATACGCTGGTGGACGCGCTGGGTGTGGATGAAGAAGACGTGAGCGAAGGCGCGACCTTGACGCAGGATTTGGGCGCCGAAAGCATTGATTTCCTCGATATCGTGTTTCGTCTGGAAAAGGCGTTTGCGATCAAGATTCCCCGCGGGGAACTGTTCCCCGATGACGTGGTGAACAATCCGGACTACGTGGAAAACGGTCGATTTACCGCCGATGGATTGTCGAAACTCAAAGCCGCGATGCCGCACGCCGACTTTACCAAGTTTGAACAAAACCCGACCGTGGATATGGTTCCCACTTTGTTTACAGTCAAGACGATCGTGAACTACATTGAACGCAAATTGGCATGACAGGCGAGTTACCGGTAGGACGCGGGTCATGTCGGTGTCGCCGCGATAGACGATTTCAACATGCGTTGGATTTGGATCGACAAATTTGTGGAGTTTGAACCGCAGAAGCGGGCCGTCGCCGTCAAGAACGTCAGCCGCGCCGAAGACCATCTGCACGATCAGTACCCCGCCTATCCGATGATGCCCACCAGTCTGATCGTCGAGGGAATGGCGCAGACCGCTGGAATTCTGGTCGGTCACGCCCGTCGGTTTTCCGAACGGGTCATTCTTGCCAAAATCAAACGCGCGACCATCGACGACATCGTAGTTCCCGGAGAACAACTGACATACGAGGCGACGCTGGAGCGCATTGACGACAGCGGAGCCTCTACCACGGGTCGCGTGTTGCGAAACGGCCGGTTGATCGGCCAAATCGACATCGTGTTTTCTCATGTCGATCGCGCGTCGGGCGCTCAAATCGGAATTCCGGATCACAACTTTGTTTTTACCGACGATTTCATGCGTCTTTTGCGAACTTATAACGTCAAGGATTCTGCTCAGGACGATTAACGGGCGAAAACATGAACAAACGTCGTGTGGTCATTACGGGACTTGGATTGGCAACACCGCTCGGTTGTGAGCTGGAAGCCATCTGGACCGCCCTGCTCGAAAAACGCTCCGGCATCCGACGGATCACGGCGTTTGATCCGGCCGGTTTTCGATCCCAAATCGGCGGAGAGGTTCCCCCGTTCAATCTGGGCGATTTCATTCCGAAGGGATACCGCAAAAGCATCAAAATTATGTCGCGCGATATCCAACTGGCACTGGTGGCGTCTTACCTGGCGGTCAAAGACGCCGGACTGGTCACCAAATGCGTCGTCGAGCGAGATGAAGCAGCCGGCCGCCCCGTGAATATGGATCCCGC
Organism: uncultured Phycisphaerales bacterium; assembly: GCA_903905665.1. GTDB lineage: Bacteria > Planctomycetota > Phycisphaerae > UBA1845 > CAIVHJ01 > CAIVHJ01. The sequence continues at coordinate 1,197 of CAIVHJ010000083.1, read as the reverse complement.
GCGGTTCGGCGCCAACATCGGAGCGGGGTTGATTTGCGCGGACATCAACGAATTGGCGGGAGCGCTGCATTCGGCGGTTGAAAACGGCGAGTTCAGCATCACCAAGTGGGGCCGCGAAGGCATGAACAACCTGACTCCGCTGTGGTTGCTGAAATTTCTGCCGAACATGCTGGCCTGCCACGTGACGATTGTGCACGATGCTCAGGCGCCGTCCAACACCATCACCTGCGGAGAAGCATCCAGCCACCTCGCTATCGGAGAGGCCTGTCGAATCATCGAACGCGGCGATGCCGACGTCTGCATCGGCGGCGGCGCCGAAAGCAAAATGAACCCCATGGGACTGATTCGTCAGGATTTGTTCGACCGACTGGCCCGCACCCACAACGATCATCCGGAAAACGCGTGTCGGCCCTTCGACTGCGACCATTGCGGTACCGCTGCTTCCGAAGGCGCCGGACTGATTATTTTGGAAGAATTTCAGCATGCGCAAAAACGCGGCGCCAAAATATACGGCGAGGTCGTCGGTTTCGGGGCCGGCACGAACACCACCAGTTGGAAGGAACCCGATCCCGACGGCCACCCCATTGCTCAGGCTGTCGAAAAAGCCCTGAACGATGCCGGACTCCGCGCGAGCGACATCGATCTGGTCGTGACGTTCGGAAGCGGAATTCCCGCTTTTGACGAAGGCGAATCCGCCGGACTGAATCGTGTGTTTGGTTCTGGCGCCGCCAAGCCCCTTTGCATGGCGCTGAAGGGTGCACTGGGAAACAACGGCGCCGGGAGCGGGGCGATTGATCTGGCTTTGGGATTGTTGGCCATGAAGCACAATACGATCCCCGCCGCCTGCAACGTCGAAAAATTGGCCGATCAGTGCAGAATTCCCCTGGTGACGGGCCGCGCCGTGGATGCGAGAATTCAGCATGTGTTGGCGGTCTCGTATGCGCTCAGCGGCGGACAGACCGCCGCGCTGGTTGTTCGAAAGATATGAACAATCCCCTGACTCCTCTCCTTTTGGGAGGGAAGGATGTCGTCTCTTTACTCCTCTCCCCCTTGGGGGAGAGGGTAGGGTGAGGGGGAAGAGCAAAGACCCCCTGCCGGCGCAGGGTGGCAACAGAACAACCCCCTGCTGGCGCAGGGGGCTCTGATGTAAGAAATATGAACATGACGAATCATCGAGTGGTTATTACAGGAATGGGC
>CAIVHJ010000082.1 GCA_903905665.1 uncultured Phycisphaerales bacterium | reverse complement strand
CGCGGCAGGCGTCCAATGCTGTTTTCAGTTCAGGGAATTCCGAACACAGTTTTTCAGTGCTCGGATCGCTCAGGTATTGACCAAACGGACACTGAGTGGGATCCGTTTTCACACCCAGTGAAAACGCTTTTCCTTCGGCAAAATCGCTCAACCGCGTCAGGACCGTCTGATCGGCTTCATCGACGTAAACACCGGACCCGATAATCCAGTTCCAGGGTTTATACAACATCACATAGGAGATTTTTGGAGTCAACTTATCTATGCCCGGCTTCGCCCAGTGATAGACTACGCAACCCTCGCCTTTGGCCTGACACACCTTGACCATTTCCACAAATAGTTTCTTGCCGTTGGGATCCGCATAGTTGCTCAGGTCCGTTCCATCCATTTCAGGCTTGATGGGATGCATAATCATTTGCGGTTGCATGTCATTGATCCAGAGATAATCCTTGCCGTCGGCGCCATAACGGATGGATTTGACGAGTTCTCTGGCTCGGGACTGACGGTCTGCCGGATTCTCGATGGTCTGATCTTCGTCGCATGCTTTCACGATCGAGGCCGCTTCTTCCACAACACTGCGCAACCGATCCTGGTAGGCATATAATCTGCCCTCAGACGCAAGTTTGTCGCTGATGTTTCCCACCCAGAAGATGTGATCGTTCGAATGAGTTCGCAGCGCTTCTCTCAAACCGGTATGGGTATGCCTGAATAACTTGCCGATTTCAATCGCCGATTCATGCAGTTTGCGATGGGGTTCTTCGATGGCAGCCAAGGATTGCTTGATCTCCGGAAGTAACGCCTCCGCCTCTTTGCGGCCCTCCCCCTGATACCATTTTCCAAAAGCGCATAAGGTGGGGTCCGTCTGGACCTCCAGCTTGGTCACGTTCGCATCGGTCAGAAAAGCGTTCACTCCGTTCGTCCAGTTAAGGTGATCGATTTCCTTCTGGGCGATCTCGGTCTGCAGCACATCACATTTGATGGCTTCGTCAAGGTCCTTGGAAATCCGATGGAGCCCATACGTCGCCCATCCCCCTACGATCACAAGCGTACTGATCGTGACAGTAAATCCCACCCCGATCTTTTTTCCAATGGTCCACTTCATCATGTTTCTCCTTGTGCGCGATGAAACAAACCGGACAAGTCTTTCTGCCGGCCCCGGTGCCTACACAAAATGAATTCGACAAAATGAGTGGGGGCCTTTGTATTCCATTCGCGATGCCCCTGGGATTTTGCGCAAAGAGAAGACCCTGTTCCCTGACGTGTCAAAGAACAAGGTCTTCTCGGACTTTTGAGCGTCGAAGTCAAAAATTCTTCAAATCACCATCGTCCGGTAACCACTGATGGCCGGCGACGGACCGTTAGAATTTTTTGAGGTCCGTATCGTCCAGCGCCATGAATTCCTCCGCCGTGGCGGGCGCCTTGGACTTCATAGCCGTTCCCGCGACGACCGGAACGGGCGGATTCTGTTTTCTGGATTTGGCGGTACCAGTACCCTGATGTCCTGACGATTTCGATTTTCCACCGGCTCCTGCGGTTGAGCCGAAGGAGACCTGGGTGTCGCGGTCGGCGCCCACCAGCTGGACCAGTTCGTTGACCATGCTCTGGGTCGTCGCTGCCTGGGCGGCCAATTCCTCAGCGGCCGAAGCGGATTCTTCGGCGCCGGCAGCGTTGGACTGCGTGACTTTGTCCATCTGGGAAACCGCCGTATTAACCTGTTCCACACCTTGCGCCTGCTCGTCCGAAGCCTTCGCCACGCTGCTGACCAGCTCCGTCACCTTGGACACGCTATCGACGATTCCCTGCAACGCCTCCGCGCCCTGACGGGAAATGTTGACGGAATTTTCAATCAGAGACGTGATTTCCTTGGCGGCTCCGGCGGCCCGTTGCGCCAGATTTCGGACTTCGTCGGCAACCACGGCAAACCCCTTGCCGTGTTCACCGGCGCGGGCGGCTTCAACGGCCGCGTTGAGCGCCAAAAGGTTGGTCTGGAACGCGATTTCTTCGATGACTTTGATGATCTTGCTGATCTGATCGGAGGATTCGCTGATCGCCTGCATCGTGGCGTTGCCCTGCTGAGCCGCCTTGTGGGCATCCTGCGAAAGTCCGTTGGCGTTCTTGGCGTTGGCGGCGTTGGTCCGGGTCATGGCGGACATTTGTTCCAGAGCGCTGCTGGTCTCTTCCAGCGACGAAGCCTGTTCGGACGCTCCACCCGCGAGTTGCTGACTGGCGGAAGAAACCTGCCCCGCCGCGTCATTGACCTGACCCACGCTCTCCAGCATCCCCTTGATAATCCGCTTGAAAGTCTCACCGGTCTGTCGCAATTCCTCGGTACTGAAACTTTGCAGACCCTTGAAGATATCCTTGAACGGTTTGGTGACGCTTCGTCCGATGACTGCGGCGGTACAAATGCCCATCACGATGCCGATCAACAAAGCGACGACGATCATCATCTTGGAACTGGCGACGATGGCCGTGGTGCCGGCGCTCTTCTCGTCGGATATTTTCCAGGCGTCGTTTTCCGCGGTCTGAGCGTTGGCGATCACCGTCTCGCCAATTTGCTTCATCTTGGGCAGGATTTCCTGTCTTAGTTTGTTGTCGTTCTGCACCCACGATTGGGCGGCGGCAGCATATTCCTCGGTGGCTTTGGCGGCTTTGTCGATCCGCTCAAAATCATCCTGTGTCACGGAGACCGATTTCAGTTCTTCCAGGTTTTTCCGAAGATCACCGAGAAAACCGTTCATTTCCGCCAGAGTCTTTTCGTCCTGCTTAAGCATGTAATCGCGTTCGCGCAACCGGATGCGATAAGCGACTTGATCGATTTCTGCCACCTTGAACACCGACTCCGCTATTTTATCTACGACCGGTTGTTTGGCAGCCAGATAATCATTGGCCGCTTTCAAGACGATCAGACCCTGTTGGCCAGTCTTGTTATATAACTCTGTCAATTGCGAACTCTCGGGATCCCGACGATATTCCGTAACCCATTCCTGGAAATCCTTCAAATAAAGCCCCGTCGCCTTCCGGGCGTCGGCGATTTGCTTTTGTTCGTCAGTGTTGGGATGCAATTTATCCAACTCATCATAATATTTTTCCAGTTGCTTGGTGCCTTCTTCCACTTTGGTAATCAGAGTATCATCTTTCTTGGGATCCAGGATATACTTGGCCGCCGCCAGACGCACCGTCGGCGCTGCCGTTGCGATTTGATTGACAATTGCCAGCGCGCTCTTGGCTTCCATGTATTCGTTTTGTTTGTTGCTCAAAAATGCCCGGGCTTCTTCGCTCACGGCCTTGCCCTTGGCTTCCAGCGTTGTTTTCATGGAGGCATTGTCTTTGATGGCCGAAACGCCGTTGTCGAACAACTTCCCGTACTCTCCGGCGATCGATCGGACTTCCGTTGACTTTTTTCCGAGGGCGTCGTCGTTGAATTCCTTGGCGACCTTGTCCACTTCGTCGAGGCTCTTGTTCAGCGCAACCAGTTTCTCTTTGGCCTGTTCATGGTGCTCGTCTTTTTTATACAGGACGTAGTTTTTCTCCTGCATGATGGTTTCGAGGGCCGCTCGCTCCACACCGGTGGCATGTTTGACCGCCGGCAGACTGTGGCTGCTCAACGATACCACGTTGTCGTTCACCCGACTGAACATCACGTACCCCGTGACGCCCAGCGCCCCCATCACCACCATCACGATCCCGAAACCCAGCGTCAACTTGACCTGCAGCCTCATCTTGTTGAACATCGATCGATCTCCTTTTGTTGTCGTCTATCCATGCATGAAATTTTTGCATCGCAGCCGCGCCCAGGCGCGAAGTCTTTCGATGCTCAATGTTCGGGTGAGTGACCGCACAGCATTAGTTATCTTTGTGTACAGAGAATTGCCGGCAGAAACGACGAGCCGATGAAGTGCGTGAAGGCTTTTTGAAAGATGATGCGGAGTCGGAAGTTGGGCCCTGCCCACGGGAGGAGGTACGCCGTCTTTGCGAGGGGTGTGTGTTGTTATCGCTCCATAGGAGCAAAGACTATCGGGCGGTGAATGAAAGACATTTGTGTCTGTCGCGTGAAGGGGCGTTCAACGCGGGTTTTATTCGGACGTGAAGTCCCGCGAAAGGGTCGATTCGTAAATCGAGTAGTGCGTGATTTGCGACGATGATGGGAATGATGTTAAGCAGGTTGAGTCGGTCTCGTTGCGCCGGGTGCCGGGTGGAACGGATGGGGCGATTGAACTATGGATAAAGCCAGTCTCATCGGGGTCATCATCGGATTGTGCTGTGCGGCGTTCATCGCGGTGGAGTCATCGCACGGCCATTTCGCGATGTTCATCTCCACCGAAGGCGTCGCCGCCGTATTCGGCGGGAGTATCAGCGTCGTCTTCATGGCGATGCCCTTGGCCAAACTCAAATGTCTCGGCGGATGGCTCAAACGATTCATGTTTCACAAAAGCCGCGACCCCGTCGAGGTCATTAAGTTGATGACCAAACTCGGCGAACAAGCCCGACGCGAGGGCATCCTGTCCCTGGAAACGGCGCTGGGCAAAATTGATGATACCTTTCTGGTGGCCGGACTGAAGATGGCGATCGACGGAACGGACAGTGAAACGATTGAGTCGATTTTGCGCATGGAAGTCATGGCGATGCAGGAACGCCACAAGGCGGGAAAAAAGTTTTTTGATCTGTTGAAACTCTACGGCCCCGGATGGGGTTTGGTGGCTACGTTGATCGGTCAGATCGGTATGTTCGGGCAATTGGGCGGGAGCATCGAGGCGATGGGAAAAGCGCTCGCTTTGGCGGTTTGTGCCACGATGTACGGAACCGTTTTGGCCAATGCCGTGGCGGGACCGATCGGCGACAAACTGGGGTTGCGATCCTCCGAGGAAATCCTCAACTGCGAAATGGTCTTGCAGGGCATTCTGTCGCTGCAAGCCGGCGACAACCCGCGCGTGACCATGGATCGGATGATGGCCTTTGTCCCGCAGTTGACTCGCGGAAAACTCAAAGCGGCGGCATAAAAAAGATTGAAAGATCACGCCGATGAGTGAAGAAAAACAAAAGAGTGGCCATAAGGGCGGGGGAGGACACGGCGGCGGCCACGGCGG
>CAIVHJ010000081.1 GCA_903905665.1 uncultured Phycisphaerales bacterium | reverse complement strand
TTGGGAAAATCGTGCTCGAATTCAAGTATGTTTCGGATGTCCGCCCCACGCCACGCATAAATCGACTGGTCGGGATCACCCGTCGCACAGATATTTTCGTTTTTCAGCGTCAATCCCCTCGCCAGATAATACTGCGCCGGGTTGGTATCCTGATATTCGTCAATCAACACGTAGCGAAACTTGTCTTCAAGATGATCCCGCAGGTCGGGATGGTTGCGAAGCACAAAAACCGGCTTGAGAATGAGGTCGTCAAAATCGACCGCCTGTTGCCCGGCGAGCAATCGTTCGTACGTGTGATAAATCCGGGCCAACGTCCGATCGCCGAACGAACCCTCGCCCGCCTGCTCGGCGAAAACCTCCGCTGTAATCAACCGGCTCTTGGCCTCCGAGATCCGCGATTGCACGGTCGCTGGGGACCAGTTCTCGCTCGACAGTTCGGATTGGGCGATGGCCTCCTTGATCACTTTGCTTCGATCGTTTTCGTCGAAAATCGAAAAATCTCCCCGCAACCCTGCGGCATCGGAATACCATCGAAGGAAGCGCGCTCCAAACGAATGAAACGTGCACGCCGTGATCTCATGCCCGAAACCCAGCCGATCGAGGCGATCCTTCAACTCCCCGGCCGCCTTGTTCGTGAACGTGATCGCCAAAACATGTCGCGCCGATGTCACCGTGCAAGCCAAATAAGCGGCGCGACGAGTGATCACACGCGTCTTGCCGCTCCCCGCCCCTGCCAACACAAGAAGCGGACCGTCGGTATGCATCACCGCCTCTCGCTGCGACGGATTTAATCCTTCGAGTAATTCTTCCATGTGCAGAGATATACTGGTTGTTTCCCTAAACGTCCAGTAGCGAACCTACTTTCACATAGCACCCGGCATGCCGGGTGCTCTATAGTTGTTAAACCTGAATGACTTGTCCGTCGTACGCAAGTTGCATGGCCGGTGGAAGATCACGATTGGTACGATCGTGAAGCAACTCGTGGGCAATGTGGGTGAAATACGTCTGCCGCGCGCCGATCCGCTGCGCCATTTCAACCGCCTGCTGAAGATTAAAATGCGTCCGATGCGGCCGACGACGCAATGCATCCAGCACGAGCACGTCCAGATCGCAAAGCAAATTCAGCGACGATTCCGGAATCTCGCTGCAATCCGTGCAATAGGCAAACGCGCCGAAACGAAATCCAAGCACCCGTGTCGGGCCGTGCATGAGAGGAATCGGAAGTACGCGCAAAACTCGCTCCGGTTCAGTGGCGGAATGAATATCCAGAGGCCCTTCGATGGGAAAAAACCGCAAATCGGGTTTTTGACTGGGATAATCCGGATCGTCCCGAAACGCATACGAGAACATCTGCATAATCCCGCGAATGTCGTCGGGCTGGGCATAACATGAAATCGCGCTTTTCTGCAGCCAGTTGAACCGACGCAAATCGTCCAAACCCGTGATGTGATCGGCATGGTGATGCGTGAACAAGACGGCATCGATACGGGAAATATGATTGGAGAGACACTGGAGGCGCAGCTCCGGCGGCGTATCGACGAGAACCCGCACGCCGTCCGACTCGACATAAAGACCCACCCGTGTCCGCTTGTCCTTCGGATCTGTGGAAGTGCACACTTCGCAATCACAACCGATCATCGGCACGCCATGCGAAGTCCCCGTTCCCAGAAGCGTGATCTTCATGAACCCAATTATACGAGATGGACAGACGAAGGTCAGCAGCGATGGAAATTCGGCTTACCAAACCAAGATCAATCCAGGAAGGCAAAATGGAACCACAGAAAACAAACGACAAACAGTTTTTCTCAAGATGGATTCAAGAAGCTAGGGAGTTGATGACCGAGCGGGTTTCCGACGAGAACCGCCGCGATTGGAAGTTTTCCCTTTGGCGCGGGTCGGCTCACCGTTCTCACGAGCTTTCTGTTCCCGAGCGATCAGTAGTTGTACGGCCTCTTCAAGTGTAACCGAGGTCGGTTCGCGACCTTTGGGAACGGTGGCGTTCACCGTTCCATCGGTGACGTAGGGACCGTACCGACCGCTTCTGATCCGGATGGGTCCCGAACGATCGGGAACGGATCCCAGTTCGGCAATGACCACAGGAGATCGAGAACGGCGACGGCCGCTCTTGGGTTGCTTGAAAATCTCCATCGCTTGTTCGAGCGAAATCGTGTTCATCAATTCATAACCGCCCAGGCTTCGGCTGTCGTCACCCATTCTAAGATAAGGACCGAACCGACCGTCCTGAACCGTGATGACGTTGCCGCTTTCCGGATGTCGCCCCACCTCCCGTGGAAAAGAAAGCAGCGTGAGGGCATCTTTCAACGTCAGCGTTTCAATTTTCATCGTAGGCCACAGACTGGCCATTTTGGGCCTGGTGTCGCGCTTGACGGCGCCTTTTTCGTTGCGTTCCATCTCTCCGAGCTGAACGTAGGGACCGTACCTCCCCGTCTTGATATAAACGGATTTCCCGGTTGCGGGATCGGTGCCCAGTGCCCGATCGGCCTGTTCGCTTTCATGAAGCAACTGCATCGCGCGCTCGACGGTGAGTTCGTCGGGCGCGAGGTCGTTGGGAACCGTGGCACGACGGTCGCTGTCGTTGATCTGGACATAAGGCCCGAACCGGCCCACACGGACCACAATGTTCAGTCCCTCGGAAGTTTTTCCGATCGGAATCTGTGCGATCTGACGAGGATCAATCTTGTCCGCGCCGCTGCCGACCAGAGTCTTGAGACTGATATCGGGAACTTGATGTCCGTTGTCGGGGCGACGCGAACGGCCGAAATAAAAATCTTTCAACCACGGAATCGACTCGCACTCCCCGCGCGCGATGGCGTCCAGATCGTCTTCCATTTTCGCGGTGAAATCAAAATCGACCAGCTGCGTCAAATGCTTCTCAAGCAGGTTTGTCACGGCAAAGGCGGTGAATGTCGGAACCAGCGCACTTCCTCGTTTCCATACATAACCGCGATCCTGGATGGTTTGCAGGATCGTGGCATAGGTGGACGGCCGGCCGATGCCCCGTTCCTCAAGTTCCTTGATGAGACTGGCTTCGGTATATCGAAAGGGCGATTGCGTCGCATGTTCCACGGCACGAACCTTGTCGGGTTGGAGTACTTCGCCAATGCTGAAAACGGGCAGCGTTCTTTCGCGACTCTCAAGTTCGCTCTCCGGATCGTCGGAACTTTCGACGTAGGCTTTCAAAAAGCCATAAAAATCATAGACCAGACCCGTTGCGGCAAAAACTGCGATTTTTCGGTCGGCGTCGGGCGCCTCAATCCGAACGGTCGTTCTGCGACCGAAGGCGTCCTTCATCTGCGACGCAACGGTCCGAGTCCAGATCAACTCGTAAATCTTCCAGGCTTGGGGATCGAGCTCGCCCTTGAGTTCACGCGGCGTACGAAAGGCGGCGCCGCTGGGACGAATCGCTTCGTGGGCTTCCTGTGCGTTCTTGACCTTGCGGGTATATACGCGCGGCTTCTCAGCCAGATACTCCTGACCGAAAAGCTCGACAATCTGCGATTGGGCTGCCCGAATGGCCTGCGAAGACAAGTGGGTCGAGTCCGTTCGCATGTACGTGATGTAACCATTCTCGTAAAGACCCTGAGCCAACCTCATGGTCTGCTGGGCGGAAAACCTCAACTTGCGGGCCGCCTCCTGTTGCAGCGTGGACGTAATGAACGGCGGCTGCGGTCTGGAGACGTACGGCTTTTCGGCCAAATCGCTCACCGTAAATCGAGCATGAGCCAGCGCCTGTTCGAGCTGATGGGCCGGTCCCTTTTTCAACCAAAGAACGTCAAGACCCGGTTTGATCTCACCGGTCTCATCGACAAAATCTTTTCCGGCGGCGATCCGAACACCATCCCACTCGATCAGCGCAGCCGTGATCGCATCGTCCCCTGTGGTTTTCCTGAGATCGGCTTCGAGGTCCCAATAGGCGGCCTGTTTGAACCGCATTCGGGCTCGCTCTCGCTCAACAATCAATCGCGTCGCCACAGACTGAACTCGCCCCGCAGACAACCGCGGTCCCACCTTCTTCCACAACACCGGCGAAACTTCGTAACCGTACAACCGGTCCAGAATGCGCCGCGCCTCCTGTGCCCGAACCAGTTTCTCATCGATCCCCCGCGTGTGATGAAGCGCTTGTTGAATCGCCTCCTTCGTGATTTCATCAAACACCATTCGATGAACGGGAATCCGGGGCTGAAGCACTTCCGACAAATGCCACGCGATCGCCTCACCCTCTCGGTCCTCATCCGTTGCCAGATAAAGCTCACTCGCATGGGCGAGATGTTTCTTAAGCATGGCCACTTGCTTTTTCTTTTTCGAGGGGATCACGTAAATCGGCTTGAACTGCTCATCAACGTTCACCCCAAGCCGGGCCCATTTCTCTTTCTTGTATTCTTCCGGGATTTCTTCGGCAGCGGACGGCAGGTCGCGAATATGACCGATCGAAGATTCAACCACAAACCCCGAGCCGAGATAGCGAGAGATGGTTCGGGCTTTGGCGGGAGATTCCACGATCACCAACGCCTTCCCATCGCTCGGTTCGGAGAGAGGTTGATCCTTCCGAGATTTCGCAGATGCTTGTTTTTTTGTCACAGGAAAGAATTCCGATCCGGTCGTTGACCGCGATGTTGTCCCGACACGGCAAAACAACAGGCTTTATCGACCATCATTGAAAATAACTTCAGGTCGTATGATGTACCGCGGGAAGCGCCACCCCCCGACTGAAAGTGTGGCTGTTATCAGTATAGCGGTTGATTGTCAATTCGTTGCGACAACCCTTGTACAACGCAAAACTTGATTTTTCTTGAAAAACAGTATAGTATTGTCCCCCGAAACGATCGCAACTGTATTATTGACAAGGAATTATGACAACATGATCAAGTTTTTCCGCAAACACAACAAGCAACTTCTGGCGATTTTGACGGTTTTTTTGATGATCGCGTTCCTGGGCGGAACGGCGCTTTCGAACTTTCTCAAGTCCCGCAGGGGTGCTCAAACGATCGCGCACGCTTTTGGGAAATCGCTGACCCAACAGCAGCGCGATGCCGTATTCAATCAATGCCACATTTTGGAGCAAATGCAAAGCCAGGGAGGATTCTTCTTCGTCTGGTCTATGCCGTGGCTTTCGCAATCTCAGCAGTACGCAGGTTACGATGTCCGGCGGTTGGACCCGATCAGTTACCTGATCCTGATCCAGGAAGCCAAAGAAAAGGGATATCAACCCGACCTCACCGCGGCAAGAGCGGCCCTGTCTGAAAAAGATCGCGATCTGACCGCGTTTCGTCTGCAAAACAAAATCTCGATTCAGAACATGGAAGCCGCCGTCGCAAACTTCCTGATGGTGCAGCGATTGTGGCAGGATGTCGAAAACGGCGTTCAGGTAAGTGAGATGGAAGTGGAACAGGCGGCTCGAGACCAGATGGAAACCGTCAACGCAGAACTCGTGGCGATTCACTCAAAACCGCTCGTGGACCAGACCACGCTGGTCTCTGAAGAAGCCCTGCAACAGCAATTTGAAAAATACAAAGATCGCAAATCCAACGGACAACCTCTGGATTTCGGCTATGTCATTCCCGACCGCGTTCAGGTGGAGTATCTGAAAATCGACATGGCGAAAATCCAGCCCCGCAAAGTCATCACGGACAAAATGGTGGAGGATTATTATCGCGGACACGCCTCAGAGTTCCCGGATTTCAAGACCCTCGACGATTCCACTCGCGCAGCCGTTCTGGACAAAATGAAAAAAAACGCCGCCCAGGAAGAAGCGCGAACCATGACCGATACGATTCACCGCCGACTGGCGGACCCGTGGGTCGCACAAAAGTCCGGTGACGATGGGTATCCTCTGCCTCCGGCAGGTGTCGAATCCTCCGATTATTATCATCAGGCGGTCGAGCGATTTCGCAGCGAACTATCCCACCCCGACAGTATCGAATTCGGACAGACGGACCTGTTCACACGTGCCCAGGCCCAGGAGCAGCCGGAAATCGGAAAAACCGCGGAGTACACATCGGGAGATTCAGGGGAGCGTCGGTTCGCCGATTTGATACACCTGGTGCAGGGTTTGGTCGATCGTTCGAAACTCGGTGACGATCAGCGACGCATCAGTGAGTTGTGCTTGGCGCTCTATCAAACCGCCTCGTGGACTCTGGTGGATGGTCAAAAGAATCTCTACCTCTACCGTGTGATCAAAGTGGAACCCGAACACGCCCCCGCCCAACTCGCCGACGTGCTGGATCAGGTCAAGGCGGATGTTCAGGCTCAGCAGGCGTTTGAAAAAGCCAAACTCGCCGCCAAACAGGTTCAGACCCTTGCCGAATCCAATGGATTGCAGAAAGCGTGGGAAGATTATTCCGAACTGACCCCGGAACAAAAATCCGAAGCCGGAACTTATTTCAAAACAAAACCCTTCGCAAAGCTGGGACAGGAACTCGCACCCGGTTTTCGGATGCCGGTCGTCGTCGAAGACAGCAAAGACAGCACCGGAAAATCTGATAGCGCCATTCGCTCCGAAGAGTTCGTCACTGACGTTTATCGGCTCCTGAGCGAGCGAGGCGATCACGCGCTGGGGATCGTTGAAGTACCGACTCTTGAAACGGTCTTTGTCGTCAAACTCGACGGAGTGAATCTCCTCGACCGGAAAAAATATGACCTGTCGAAAGCGCACTTGGCCGACCTCTTGCGTCAATCCCGCATATCGGCGATTCGACGCGAGTGGTTTGATCCGAATCGAATTCGCAACCGCGCCGGATTCGAATCGGTCGGACAGAAAGGACCCGTGGCCCGCACCGACTATGATTATTAGGCCATCGGAAGCATAACCCGGAAGTGTCGATCAGGCGGGGTTCCACCAGAACCACAGCACGATCAAGCCCAGAACAACGCGATAATAAGCGAACGGTTTTAGTTTTCGAGTCTGGATGTAACGCATGAAACCGGCGACGGTAATCAGGGCGACCACAAACGCCACAGCGAATCCGACGATCAGCAACACCGCGTCACCGGCGAAAATTTCATGCCGATGCTTGACCAGTCGCAGCAATCCCGCTCCACAGAGCGTCGGAATCGCAAGATAAAACGAAAATTCCGCCGCCGTCGCCGCCGGCAATCCCACCATCAACCCGCCCATGATCGTCGCCATCGCGCGACTCGTCCCCGGAATGATGGCGACACACTGGGCCAGTCCGATCAGCAGCGATTGCTTCCACGTGACTTGTTCGATCGTCGGACCGGTTTCACGCCGAAACCGGCGCTCGATCCAGATCATCAAACCCGCCCCGACGATCAACGCCGCCGCCACCGGCAACGACCATTCCAGATATTTCTCCGCAACTTTGTCGAGCCACAAACCGAACACCACCGCCGGAAGAACCCCGATAACCAGTTTGAACAACAGATGATCTTTGAAATCTCCACGAGGAACCGTGCAAATCTGCCGAAGGATCGGACGCGCGAAATAAACCACCACCGCCAGAATCGCTCCGATCTGGATGAAATATCGAAACGTCGCCCAAAACCCGCTGCTCGAATCGACTCCCAGCCATCGCTCCACCAGGATCAAATGACCCGTGCTGGAAATCGGCAGAAACTCCGTCAACCCTTCGACGAGTCCCAATATGATGACATCCAAAATGTGCATTGGGGGCATTCAAATTAAAAATAAGTTATGGACGGGAACCCTCTTTCCAAACTGAATGCGCTGTTTATTCACGGTTCCCTGTTCGTGTTTCATGGACACACTCAGTTTGTTTTTTGAAGCGACAAGCAATTTCAATGCATCGGCATCTTTCAAAATCACAAATGCTCCATCCGCATCCTGCAATTCATCCCCCCGATGGACAAGTGATCCACTCGTCGGGATCCACACCGGGGCAATCGGAATAGCATGGATCACACAGAGGCGGATCCTCGTGATCGTCACAAGCATTGCCGAGACCATCCTGGTCGGAATCGGCTTGGTCGGCATTCGGTTCATCGGGGCAGTTGTCGTAAATATCGGCCACACCATCCCCATCGGTGTCCAGCGTCGGATCCACGAATTTCGCGATCACCACGGCATCGTCGGTCATCAATTTGATCTTGAAGTTAGTGGAAAACGAATACATATCGCCCAAACTGGAATCAAGCACCTGATGCCACGTATCAAAATCCCAGCCCTCGGCGGGTGTCTCCGTAAAATTCACCTGCACGTAGGGTGGAATCGCAAGATTGCTGGATTCGGTTGCCTTGGTGTAAGTCAAGATGATCGGTGAGTCTGAGGCATCATAGGTCTCACCCGGTGGAGTGACGGTCACCTGCCCTTCTCCTTCAATCGTCAGCGACAGTTGTATTTTATCATCGCCCTCGGCGCCGCACATGGATCCGGCGCACAAGAAAAAGCATCCGATCCCCAGCAACGTCCACGCCCACTGGTCATGAATCTTTTTCATCTGGTCTCTCCTTCAGCAATGCTATTCGCCATCAATCACCGCGATCCACCGCCACGCCGTCGCCAACGACGACCCATGAAAAACAGCATCAATCCAGTCACGGACATCCCGGACGCCAACTCCGTGAGGCTGCGATACGTCGGATAGATATAATAAGTTGAATGCAGAAATTCGTCAGTGGCCGCCGAATCGCCCAACTCAATGTCCTGCGTCATGGCGGAGAGAGGCATCAGCGTGCGCAGGCGGGTCAGGAACAAAACCTGACCGACCGGCTCATCACGGTAGTTCGTGGCGCTGTGCGCGGACCACAATGCCTGCAAATCCTCCGGCATCGTCGGCCATGCACTCAGAATCGTTCCCAGCGACACATTGTCGGCGTACTCGGTCACGAGCGCCGGATCAACGATACGCTGAAGCGTTTCCGAAAACACCGTTTCATAATTGGTCAGGTTCGGACTGTCGGGATCATAGGTAATCATGGTTTCATTAAGCTCTAAAGTCTGCAGATTGGACGACTGCATCCGATTTTCCGCCAGGGTATAAATCACCACTTCCACCTCCCCAGCGGCGGAAATCTGAGAGATCACCATCGGATAAACTCGCTCGGAAGTCTGGCAGGTGAACTGAAGGGGTGGAAGCTCCAGATCGCCCTCGCCGGAAATTGACTCAGGTTCACGCACCTTGACCGCCAGAAAATGGCGATTCTGCTGGATGTACCCATCCAAAATGCCGGCCGCCGCGTCAGACACATAATAACCGTTGGTCTCAAGCCAATTCAGCAACGATTCGCTTCCCGAACTCGTCAGCACGACCCAGTCGTACAGGCCGGCCTGTCCCGCCGCCTCGATTCGCACCAACTCCCCGTACATCGCTCCACCAGAGCAGCCGCATCCCCCTCCTCCATAGCCCACAACGAATTCCGGCCGGGTCATCTGGTCCAAAATGTCAAAAAGCACCGCATCTTCATGAACCATCACGTCATCGGGTACCGTCGGAAGCGGGATGACCCAGACAAAATCCTCCGCCGAACCGCGGTAATTGGAACGCAACACATACGTGACCTTGTCGCCGTAGAAAGCCATTACGACTTCCTGCCGGGTCTGGGCCAAATCCATGGATTGTGTTTCCACAAAATAACCGCCATCCGCCCAAACCGACGACGACATCAGGTACATGACAAAGTTCGCCGCCAACAACACGCCCCAAAGTGATCTTCGCATCAGGGTTCCTCCAAAATCATTAGTCTGATCAGCGAAAGCAACACATGACTCAACGCATCTCTTTTTTACGGTCTTGTTAAGCGGTCGTCCCGAAGGAACACGCGGCACAACAACATCCCTTTTTTTCCCACCTCAACAAATTCCATACCGGCCAAAGATCAAAACCTGTCTTGGAATCCACGAAACCAGGAACCACTGCAAAACCAGTTCCGCAACATCCTGTCTCGCTTTATCTTGAATATCTATTCTCTTCACCATTCAGGAAAAATACTTCATGGACTTTCGACCCACAAGAACCGATGACTGCGATCAAGAGGGGCGAACTCCCAGTAACGCACCTGATGACGATGATAAATTCTGCCCGGTTTTCCATATCTCGACATGAATAATCCGCGCCCGGCCGCATCAGACAGGATTATCGATCTGAAAATCATTCACTCGCTTTCTTCCAAAAGGATATCCTTGGCCTTATAAAGATAACTGATACCCGAAATGGCAGTAATCAACACCGTCAACCAGATCAAACCTGTTTTGACCTCGCTCATCCAACATCCATATTGCGTCAGATCACCATGTCCAAGATATAACATGATCCATCCGGCGGTGACCATCTGAATGATCGTTTTGCTCTTGCCGAGTTTGTCGGCGGCGAATGGTTTGCCCCGCGACTCTGAAAATCCCCGCAAACCGGTGACCAGCAACTCACGACCCACAATGATGACGACCATCCACGGCGAGACACCGGTCACGTTGACGAGATCGCGGTTCACAAATTCGGTGCTGGTGAACAAAATGAACGCACCGCAGACCAGCACCTTGTCCACAAACGGGTCCAGCATTCGCCCCAGCGACGTGATCTGATTTCTTCGCCGGGCCAGATATCCGTCGAGCCAGTCCGTCACCCCCGCCACCACGAACAGCGTCAGGCACAAATCCATTTTCCAGCCGACGTGACGATGGATCGAGAACTGACTCAACAAAACAAAGAATATGATCGCCAAAAGCAACCGGCTCAGCGTGATTTGATTGGGAAGATTGAGTTTCACGAAAGAAGTTTGAAATTCCAAAAGTTTATCAGTTCATGAATTACGCGGTAAGATAACGCCGGTCGGTTGCACAATCAAATCATAATCGTGCGCCCCGACACAGCGCACCTGGATGAATTCTCCTGGTTGGAACGATCCCCCGCGAATCCACGTCCGGCTGTCCACTTCGGGCGCCTGACCGGAATGACGGGCGGCTTGCATCCCGTCGAGACGGTCGTTTTCGACCATCACCTCCCAAACCCGCCCGACCTGCTGTTGCGCTTGTTCAAAAGCAATGGCCTGCTGTTCACGCATAATGGTTTCCGCACGCTGCTGCCGGATCGGTTCGGGAATCTGGTTTTTCATTCGCCCGGCAGGTGTGTCGGGTTCGGGCGAAAACGAAAACACCCCCAGCGCCTCAAGTCGGACATCCCGCACGAACTCGACGAGTTCCTCAAACTCCTCATCCGTCTCCCCCGGGAAACCCACCATCAGCGTCGTACGAATGGACACGCCGGGGACTCGGCGGCGGATGTTTTCCATCAGCGCCAGAGTCTGTGACTTGGTGATTCCGCGGTGCATGGCTTTGAGAATCCGATCACTGACGTGTTGAAGCGGAAGATCAACGTACTTGACGATCCTGTGACATTGAGCAATCGCCTCGATCAATTCATCTGAGAAACCGGTCGGATAAGCATACATCAACCGGACCCATCGCACGCCGTCCAATCGATCCATCTGCTGAAGCAAATCACTCAACCCGGATGTAAAACCCAAATCGCGGCCGTACTGTGTCGTGTCCTGACCGATCAGGTTGATTTCGACTGCCCCGTCGGCAATCAACTCCCTTGCTTCGTTAAGAACTTGCTCGATCGGCTTGCTTCGCATCGATCCCCGAATCATCGGAATCGTGCAAAAAGTGCATTTCTGATCGCATCCGTCGCTGATTTTCAAATAGGCATAATGCTTCGGCGTCAGGCGTAACCGGGCGGTGTCATCCATCGCAGGATGCACGGATTCGGATCGCAGATTGCTAAATTCGGATTTCAGATTAGCAGTTACCAATGGCCCCGGCCCTGAACCCCGAATGACGTCCACGATTCTATCTCGATCATTGATTCCGACCAGCGCGTCGATCCCGGGAACATCAAAAAGCAGTTTCTCTCCATCGCGCTGGACGAGACAACCCGCCACCACGACCCGCCTGCAACGACCGGTGGTTTTGTGGGAAACAGCCTCGGTGACGGCCTCGTGGGCTTCGGCGCGGGCGGCGGCGAGGAACCCACACGTGTTGACAATCAGGACATCCGCATCGTCCGGGTCGGTGGTGATTTCGCAGCCGGCTTCCGCGAGCAGGCCCAGCATCTTCTCGGAGTCCACCAGATTCTTGGCGCAGCCAAGGCTGATAAATCCAATGCGCAGGGGTCGCGCGATTTTGTTGTCGTTTACTTCACTCATGAGGAAACACCGACTATAATCATGGTAGTGAAAGACAGGATGAACATCCATGGCCAAACCCCTTGAAACCAAACGCATGACATTCGAGACCGTCGAACCGCTCGGTAAGCGTGTCCTCATTCGCAAGGACGAGGACAAAAAGCAGACCAAGGGCGGCATCCAGCTTCCGGACAGCATCGAGATTCCGACGATCACGGGTCGGGTGGTGGCGGTTTCGGCGCTGATCGAAAACGACGAAAACTATCCCATCCGCCAATACGACAAAATCCTGTTCAACCCGAAAAACGCCATTCCGGTGGATTTCGAGTCGGACAATCATCTCTACGTGGTTCCGATCGAAGACGTGGTGGCGGTGTTTCGCAAGAACACCGAAACGCCCCCGGCGGAAGAAACATGACCCGTCCGATGATTCGGTTGTGGAGCGTAGCCGGTTCGTCGGAGTCGCTGCTGAAGCGTCTTGGGGTTTCCTCCTTTCAAAACGTGGTCGAACTTGCCCAACAGGCTGTCGGGCCGTCGTATTCGGTTCGTGCCGATTTGCGTTTGATGAGTCCGGCGATCAACGAGCAGCGAGGCGGGCGGTACGACGATGCTCGGCGAATTCGAGAGATTGAACAGACTCTTGCGGACGATCAAATTTGCGCTGTGGTGTCGCTTCGCGGCGGCGCCTGGCTGACGCGATTGCTTCCACACATTCGATTCGACCTTCTGCGGAAACGCCGGAATCCGCTGTTCCTGTTCGGATTCAGCGAACTGACAACCATCATCAATATCACGGGCCGATATCCGATCGTGCGAGCGTTTTATGACGAAGGAGCATCGATCGCGCTCAAGAAAGTTCAAAATCCACGAACCGCGTTTCGTCGCTGCCTGACGGACATCGTCGAGATCATCGAGGGTCGTCCATGCCGAAGAAAACTGCACGGACAATTGGTTCAAGGCCGCATTCCATCGCCTCGATCGATCCGAGTCGTGGGCGGATGCCTGAGCGTGCTGGTTTCGTTGTGCGGATCGCGGTTGTTTTCGGCATCGGATTGCCGCCGGAAGTGGATCGCACTGGAAGACATTGACGAACCCATCTATCGACTCGATCGGTTTCTGGCCCAGTTGAAATTGGCAGGCTGGCTGGACGCTTGTGACGGATTGCTGCTGGGTGATTTTCACAACAGCGACAGCCCCGACCAGACAAAAGCCGTCATGGAATTGCTGAAATACCATCTGCCCACCCGTCGAAAAATTCCGATCATCGCTCACTGCAACTTTGGCCATCGCTCCTCCGTCGGTCCGTTGCCCATCAACCAGCCCATCCGCCTGATCCGCGCCCCAAACAGCGCACCATACCCCGACCAAGGGGTCCAATTCGTGCTCGCATTTTGAAGAACTTGCGAATCGACGTGGTGTGACAATGCCTGACAAGGACAGGCTGGGTCTTCACATGCCAGGATAAGATGGATGGAGGCGGCGGGAATTGAACCCGCGTCCCAG
>CAIVHJ010000080.1 GCA_903905665.1 uncultured Phycisphaerales bacterium | reverse complement strand
TGGGCGAAAGACGTTATTCAAAAACGCCGTTTGGACGCGAAGGCGGTTCTGCTTTTTTCGCCCGTTCATGGAAAGCTCGATCCGGCGAAACTGGCGGAATGGATTCTCGGGGATCGTCTGCAAGCGCGGCTCCAGCTTCAACTCCACAAAATCCTCTGGCCTTCGGCTGAAAGGGGACGGTGACGTGAAGCGCCGGGCAGTCGTCCTGTTGAGCGGAGGCATCGACTCGTCGACCGTTCTTGCCGTTGCGAAATCGGAACGATGTTCTGAATCGGCAACGGCTGGGCGGGTGGGGATGACGACGCAATCTGACCCGCCTGTTGGCCCGTCTCGGCGCCCCAGACTAACCCTTCCAAAAGCGAATTGCTCGCCAGCCGATTGGCGCCGTGGACTCCCGTGGCGGCGACCTCCCCACAAGCCCACAAGTTCGGAACGGTCGTCCGACCCTGCGCGTCCACCGACACCCCGCCGATCATGTAATGCGCACTGGGCCGAACCGGAATCAAATCCTTCTCGACATCAATGCCGAAATCGTCGCACAATCGGTAAATCCCCGGAAACCGCTCCCGAAACGCCCCCTTCGCAAAATGACGTACATCGAGATAAACCGTCGTCGCCTGAGTTTCAATCATGTGTCGCAGAATGGATCGACTGACGACGTCTCGCGGCGCCAACTCGGCTTGCGGATGATACCGGGACATAAATCGCCGGCCTGATTTGTCAACCAGCAACCCCCCTTCCCCGCGGACGGCTTCGCTGATCAGCGCCCGACTCGCCCCGGCGATATAAAGCGTCGTGGGATGAAACTGAACCATCTCCAAATCCTGAAGTTGCGCGCCACATCGAAACGCCATCCCCAACCCATCGCCGGTCGCCACCTCCGGATTCGTCGTTTCACGATACAGCCGACCCATTCCACCGGTGGCTAAAATCGTCTGTCGCGCCCAGATCAACTGGTGACCGTATTTTTCGTGATACGTCACCGCTCCCACGCACCGTTGATCCGCCGTGATTAAATCAATCGCAAAACAACGGTCAAAGATGCGAATGGTGCGACACTGCTGCACTTTTGCAAGCAGCGTCCGGGCGATTTCCTGACCCGTGGCATCACCGTGGGCGTGCAGAACTCGCGCATCCGAATGGCCCCCTTCCGTGGTGTACGCCAGACGACCCTGTGCCAAGTCAAAGCAAGCGCCCCAATCCATCAATTCGCGCACACGCACAGGACCGTTTTCGACAAGAAATCGCACGTTTCTCGCGTCGCACAGACCACATCCCACACGAATTGTATCTTGATAATGAGATTCGAGGCTCGAAAGTTCCGGCAAGGCAACCGCAATACCCCCCTGGGCATAACGCGTATTGGATTCATCCGGTGACGATTTGCAGACCAGAATGACATCCCCAAACTCCGCCGCTGCCAGCGCCGCCCTAAGCCCCGCGATTCCCGAACCCAAAACCAGAACATTCGTCAGAATGTTGGGGGTACGAACCGCATTGAATTCTGTCAGGTAGCGTCGTGTTTGAAGCAGTTGGTGCATAACGAGATATGGTATGAATAAAAACGCAGCCCATCAACACAACGGATCTAAGATCAGATCCGCAAACGACCGATAACCTATATGGGATGCTTTCATTTTCTGAACGTATCTGGGTCGGATGCTTGGTGTTCACGCTGGCGGCGGGACTGCGGTCTGGTCTTGCGCAGACAATCAGCCCCCCCGAAGCCGGAAAACGAATGATCAAAACATTCGATTTCGACGAGCAAAAACTTGGTAATTTTGAAAACGAACCGATGCGATGGGACCATCAGATATCCGAGGGATTTCCCAGTTTCGCACGAGGACGATTTGACGCCGGCGTCGGGTATTCTTCACCCCCCTCTTATTATCTTGAACTGAACGGGAAAAGCTGCGCGTATCACTACCGCGGACTCGATATCGCCATCGAGCCGGACTACAACTATCTGATTGTGGCCCATGTGAAACCTGATCGCCTTCAATACGCTCGCGCTTATGTTTCGTCGTTTTTGCGCGATGCCTCCGGAAACAAAATCGCGGGGACGGAGCGGACGAGCGAAATGGTGGGTGGAAACCCGCGCGACGATCAGTGGCATGAACTCACGATCCGAACCCCCAACGGTTTCCAGAATGCTTATATGATCAGTCTTTCGATGTGGGTGGTTCAACCGTCGGTCTGGTGGAGCGGGAACCGACCGTTCAGTTACATCGAACGCAATGACGTCCAGGGAGGCGCATGGTTTGACGACATCGCCATTTATCGACTTCCGACGGCGGACCTGACAACTCCTCGCGCGGATCGCGCCAACGTCTTTGATGCAACCGAAATTCCCACGTTGAACATCCGAATCGATGACCAGCAAAGCACGGCATTGCAGGCCTCTCTGACGATTTTCAACAGTCTGGGAACCGTCGCCTACAGCGATGATCTCAAAATTGATCCAAAAGCGGAACAGAATACACAAACCATCGAACTGCCCGACCTCAAATCCGGCATTTATCTGGCCCACCTGACGATTCAGATTTCCGACGGAAATGCCATCCATCGGTATCTCACGATGGCCAAACTGGGTACGACGCCCAGCCGAGGAAGGCATAAACATCGCTTCGGACTAATCTTTGCCCACGACGGGCCTCCCGACTGGCAAGCAGGAGATGCGCTGGCCTCTGTGCTGGATATTCGCAACATCAAACTTCCTCTTTCCACCGATATGTTTTTGAACAACTCGGCGAATCTCCCGAACTGGGAAACATTCATCCGACATCAACTCGATGGACGGACCACTTTTACCGGCATTTTAGTCCACAACGAAATGGGACGAGCCAGCGCGCTCGCCGGACCATCCTCCTCGCTGATCGACTTATTGAGCAGCGACCCTCAGGCATGGGAACCGTTTTTATCGCAAATCGTGACGCGTTATGAAGGCGTGTTCAGCGAATGGCAGATCGGCGCCGACGCCGAGGAAGACGTCATTGCCGACCCGCGACTCCCGCAGACGCTGACCAACGTTCGGGAAGGAATGGTCAAACTGACCTCTTCGCCGCTTCTGGTGGCGCCGTGGTCACTCCACTACGCTCCTTCCGCTCAACCGCTTTCCGCACAATACATCTCTGTTTCGGTTCCTCCCGACGTTCCACCCGTCGAGATTCCAGCCTACATCAACGACCACCGTATCCAATCCAAGGCGGATCAGACCTGGGCGGTGATTGAAACCCCTGATCAGTTCCGGTTTCTCCGCCAACCCCGAATCGCCGATTTCGCCAAGCGATTGTTTTACGCCCACCAGAGCGACGCAACGCGCATCTACGTCCACCAGCCTTGGCAGTCGCACGTGATGGCGGACCAAACCCTCACGGAAGTCGGGGAATTATTTTGTGTGCT
>CAIVHJ010000079.1 GCA_903905665.1 uncultured Phycisphaerales bacterium | reverse complement strand
CCCTCTCCCCTAAAGGGGAGAGGAGTAATGGGATGGACTCTTATGACGCGACCACACCCGGAGCGCAAAGCGATTCAACCTTGATAAACGGTTTCCAGATACTTCAGTGCTTTTCGATTGGCGATTTTATCACTTTCGTTCATGTAGTTGATGATCAACTTTCCGTTGAGGTGATCGGTTTCGTGCTGCCAGATGCGGGCGAGCAGATCGTCTCCGGTTCTCTCAATCGGTTGCCCGTGTACGTCCTGAGCACGGATGATACACCGTACCGCCCGCCGAATGCAAACGCTGACTTCGGGAAGGCAGAGACAGCCTTCGTTCGCTTCAACGGAATCTTCAAATCCGGACAGTACCGGATTCACAAAAACCATGTCGTCACCGGGTTCCCCCGTCGGATTGCACACAAAAACCCGCTTGAGAAACGCCACTTGCGGCCCGGCAAGACCCACTCCTTTGTCCTCTTTCATCAACTCCAGCATCTTTTCCGTCAACCGGACCAAAAACCCATCGAAGACCGTTACCGGCGCGCAAACCTTGCGCAACCGCGGGTCGGGATAACGAATGATCTCCAATTGTTCGGGATCGACGGGGGACAATTCCAACATCCTTTAACTGACTGTTGCAACCTGCTGGATTTTAGTACGCGGGATGAAGGTGTACAATGTCTTTCGGCGGATTTCTGTTTGGGCTTGAAAGCAACGGAAATTTTGCTAATATAAGGGATTCTGACAGTTTCTTTCGGATGGATTGGATTATGTCTAAGATCAAAGCGAAAACGCACAAAGGTTTGGCCAAACGGGTCCGTGTCACCGCTCGCGGCAAGGTGAAGCGAAAAGGCACGTTTGGGGGGCATCTCATGAGCGGCAAATCGGGCAAACGCCGCCGAAGGGTTCACAGCCTCGTCCTCATGAAATCCGCCGACGCACAAAAAACCCTGAACGCCCTGGGACACCACAAACCGTAAGGAAGACTACCATGACACGAGCAACATCGGGAGCCGTCAGGCATCGTAAAAAAGTCCGCTTGTTTCGGCGGGTCAAGGGTTATCGCGCCCCGCATCGAAATCGGTATCACTTGGCGATTGAAGCCTCGTTTCGGGCGGGGGTCTATTCGTTTCGGGATCGTCGCGCACGCAAACGCGATTTCCGCCGCCTCTGGATCACACGTTTGAACGCCGCTTGTCGTGAACGCGGCATTCGCTACAGCCAGCTCATCGCGGGTTGCAAATTGGCCCAAATTGCGCTGGACCGCAAAATGCTCAGCGAGTTGGTCATCCTGGATCCCGCTGCGTTTGACGCCGTCGTGGCGCTTGCGAAAAAATCTCTGGATCAAAAATCAGCAGCCTGAACGTGTGGCACCGGCATCTTGCCGGTGAAATTTCAAAGTTGATCTATGGATGGGATGAACTCCGCATTCATCATTTGGAAGGTTGTGATTCCGACGCCGAGGTGGGTGTGGCGACGACGTTTACCTGAATTCGCCTCGTATAGGATTGTTTGGCTTTGGAATGGATTTTGAGCGTCACGTCGTACGTTCCCGCCTGTGAATAAACGTGTTCCGGCTCGGCGACTTTGTCGGTTTTCCCGTCCCCGAAATCCCATTCATATTTGTAAACCTCGTCGAACGACGTCAACGCCTCAAACCGAACACGCAGCGGCGTGTTCAGCGTGTAGGCCTTGATTCGTATCCAAGGATGTTTCAGCACTGTTCGTTCAAAAAACTGCCACACAAATCCGGGCTGCTTCTCTTTGCTCGCGGCGGTGACGAGTTGCTGCGCGGTGATTTTTCGACTCGTGCACCACTTCAGACATTCCTCGGACTGATCCCGCGCCAAATCTCCCATCCCGATGACGACCAGCATCTGTTGATAGGGGTCCAGCAGTTCCTGCGTAGCGACCACGTCGGCAGCGTCGAAACGTGGCTGAAGCAGCGCCACGGCGCGAAAAACGTCCGGGTTCCGCAACCCGGCAAACATCGCAGCCCGCGCGCCGGATTCACGACCCACAATAAATATGCGGTGCTCATCCACGGCGTACGTGGCTCGCAAATGCCGCAGAGCTGCCAATATCTGTTCCTCGTCCTGGATTTGTCGCGGCAACTGTGTACCTGAAGATGGAGTGAAAGGGGTGGTCGATTGCAATTTGAGCGAAACCAGCAGCAGACCGTTGTCTTCAGCCAGTTTCGCCCAGTCCATTACGACGCTTCGTGCACTTTCCCATCCGCCGGGACACAACACCAAAACCGGTCGGTTTCGCTGCGACGAGTAACTCGTGGGTTTGTAAACGGTGTACGGATGTTCCAGCAATGGCTCGGTGACCGTCAGGATTTCACCCGCCGGCTTTTGACATCCCACCAGCATCAACCCTGTGGCCAAGCAGAACGTGGTGAATGTTCGGGTCGTCATCGCGTGATCCTTCAACGGCGCAACTCCAGTCCAAGGTCGTGGAGGAATTGACCGAACGAATCAGAAAAATTCTTGATATCCTCGTCGCCCAGCGTTCGTTCGGGATGACCGATCTGGGCGCGGAGCAAAAGACTCCGTTGCCCGTCAGGAAGATTCTTGCCCGAATACACATCCTCCAGCGTGAGCCTCCTGAGCAGGGGGTGGCCAAACGTTCCGATCTGTTTCCGCAAAGTTTCAAACCGCCCGGCGGCACTGACAAGAACCGAAAAATCCAGCTCGACGACTGGAAATTCCGGGATGGCCTGCAATTTGCGTTCCGGGGTGCGCAGGTCTTCCACCATCGAAAGATTCACTTCAGCCGTCACCACCGACCACGCCGTGAAATGTTCATTGACCCTCCGGCGCAATTCCATCGGAACTGAACTCATGCGTCCGTTTCTTCGATCGTTGATCACCAGTTCCGCTGCGATTTGTGAACTTTCCCAGGGTACTCCGATCGGTTCAGCGACCGTGAATTGCAGTTCGACGTCGAACAACTCTCTCGCCCATCGACTGAGCGCGCTCTTCGTCTCACTCCACAATTCCTCGTCGGCCTTTTTGCGGCGAACCATGGACAACAATCCCAGATGTCGCTCCTGAATTTGAAGCGGGTCCTGGACAGCCACGGTGTTTGGAAAAACCGTTCCGATCGTCAGAAGTTTCAAATCGGGATACGTTCGTCGATTCAACTCCGCCGCCTGCAACAAACTCGGAATGACGCTCTTGCGAAGACGCTCCAGCCCCGTCGCCGCCGGATTGCGAACACAGATGCTCGGCCCGGGTTCATAGTCCAGCGTCTTCAACCAGTTCTCAGGATACCAAATGTAATCCTGTATCTCGTGATAGCCTGCCGCACCACACAGAACCTGCAAGGTACGTTTTTCCAGTCGATGAATCGGGTTCGGCTCGAAATGTCGAACAGTCGCCTGTGGCAAAACAGGTTCAAAACGATCGTAACCCACAAACCGCGCGATTTCCTCGATGATATCGGCTTCGCCTTCGATATCTTTGGTCGCGCGGAACGACGGTACGAAGACCTCGATGTGATCTTCGGCATCTTCCACCTTGAACTCGATCGCCTCCAAGATGTCCTTCATCCGGGAAAAAGAAACGTTTTGGCCCAGCACCGATCGCACAAACGACGGGTCTATGTTGATTTTTCGCGGTTCCGGTGGGTTGGGAAAGCAATCGCTCAGCCGATGCGTCAATTTCATTTCAGGGAATATCGACCGCGCCAGATGCACAAACCGCGCAAGGCCCAGAACCGTCCATGCCGGGTCGAGTGATTTCTCAAATCGCGTTCCGGCTTCGGTGCGATGACCCATGGCGGTAGCCGCTCGCCGGATTGATGCCGCGTCAAAATTTGCGCTTTCCAGCAAAATGCTCCGGGTCTCATTCGTCACTTCCGTCTGCCGACCGCCCATGATCCCCGCGATGGCGACGTTCTTGCGTCCCGATTGGATCATCACCGTTCCCGCCGGAAGCGTTCGATTGATTCCGTCGAGTGTCACAAACGTCTCGCCGCCCTTGCTGACCGCCACTTCAATTTTTTGGACTTTGGTTCCGTCGAAGGCGTGCATCGGCTGACCCAGCTCCGCCATCACGTAATTCGTCAGGTCCACCAACGCGTCGATCGGTCGAATGCCGACGTTCGCCAGCCGAGACTGCATCCACGACGGCGAACGGATCGAACGCACCCCTTCGATCATCAGTGCCGAGTATCGCGGACAGGCACGGGCATCGTCGATCTCGATCGGAATCTCCGCAAGACCTTCATCGTCGAGCTGCTCCCCGTCCGCCACCGCCATCGGCAAAAGCGGCCGATCGAGCATGGCGGCGAGTTCTCGAGCAATCCCGTAATGGCCCCACAAGTCCGGACGATGCGTGATCGACTTGTTGTCGATCTCGATAATCCAGTCTTCCTCAACTGCTGCCGTTTCCGCAGGTGTCCGATCCCCCGGATGAACGGCGAATACGTCCTCGACTTCCGCCGTGGTGAGCGTGAATCGTTCCGCCAGCGCCCGAGGCTCCACGTCCGCAGGAACATCCACAAAATCCCGAAGCCAGTTCAACGAAACATACACAACACGCTCTCCGACAATCTATCCCATGACGAAATCACGACTTCATCCATCAGAGCCCCCTGCGCAAGCAGGGGATTGTTTTTCTTCCTCCACCTCGGCAGGGTATACGTGAATTTCAGATTGAAGATTGATAAACCACGAATCATGAAGCGCGAACTGAAACGTCCTTTCATAGATGTCGATCGGTTTCCTGTCCGGCAGCATCTCCATTCATAATTCTCTTTATTCAATTCGTAATTCCTAATTCGCAATTCTTAACTTTTCCCGATGATATTGCCGCACATTCTCTCGGCATGGACGAGTCCGCGCAAATCGCCCGAATTCATCAAACGAATGTCTCGGACCCCGTACTTCATCATCGCCAGTCGGGTCAGACCCAGACCAAAGGCGAAACCGGTAAACTCATGGGGATCGATCCCGCCGAACCGAAGCACGTTCGGATGCACCATCCCGCACGGCAGAATCTCCACCCACCCGCTTTGCTTGCACGTGGAACAACCCGTTCCTCCGCAAATCATGCACCGCATGTCCAACTCAAATCCCGGTTCCACAAACGGAAAATATCCGGGACGCAGACGGATCATTACGTCGCGGTGAAACACTTCGCGCAGTAATAACTTCATCACGGCGATCAGATTGGCGATCGAGATGTTTTTGTCGATCATCAATCCTTCGCATTGAAAAAACGTGTTCTCATGTGACGCGTCGATCGTTTCATAGCGAAAACATCGCCCCGGAACGATGCACCGCAACGGGGGACCGTATTTCTCCATCGCCCGAACCTGAACCGGCGAAGTGTGCGTCCGAAGCAGCAAACCGTTGTCCAGCCAAAACGTGTCCTGCATGTCCCTCGCCGGATGCCAGGCCGGTATGTTGAGCGTCTCAAAATTGTAATAGTCGTTTTCCATCTCAGGACCGGCTTCCACCGTGAATCCCAACCGCTCGAAAACTTCCTCGATTTTCCATTGCACTGCCGTCACCGGATGGATGCTCCCAAACCCCCGAACGATTCCTGGAAACGTCGGATCAATACCTGCCGCGCTTTGCCGGTCGATCATCGCCTCGGATTTCTGCAGACGCTGGCGGCAGTCTTCGATCCATTCTGTCAACTCGTTCTTGGCGACGTTCAGCATCTGTCCGACCTGTCCCCGCTGCTCTTTGGGGAATGTTGTGATGGTACTCAATAGTTCGGTTAACCGTCCCTTGCGACCCAGAATCCTGGCCTCCAATTCCTGAACCCGTTCAAGCGACGACAACTGGCCCAGATGGGTCTGAGTCTCGGCGCGGATTCGTTCGACGACGCTTTTTAATTCTTCGAGGTTCATGACTCGAAATATCCTACGTGCCAATCCAGAATATGGAAAGAGGAATTACCGAAAGGGGTAATCGCATCATTGGGATGCCTCATCCGGTTGAATGGCGGTCGAAGTGGCGATTCCAGTATAGCGACGCGGACCGATCGAAGCCTCCGGAAAACCCTCGGGCCACATCGAAATCGACACGCTGGTGTTGTCCTCGATCTTGTCCAGTCCGAATGTCAACGCCACATACCACCTCGGAAACTTGCGAATATACGTCACGTCGAACATCTCCGTTTTCCCTCGTTCGATGTCCGAATACTCCTGAACCGCTATCGAGTGTTTTTCCGTCAGCCGGTAATTCAACCCGCCTCCCACCAGATTGGAATTGATTTCCTTGATCCGACGCCAACCCACAAAATACGAAAACCGAGGCGTACGCTCCACCGCCAACGACAAATTTGCGATGTCCAGCCGGCTGCGATCCGTATCGTAATTCATGTCGCCCAGCAAGGACGTCGTATCTCCCAGCCGCCAGATCGCATTACTGCGGATATGATTGGACGATATGCTCTCCTCCGGCCGCGTCGGTGAAACGTATCCGTTGGTCTTATCGTCACCGGGAACATGCGAGAAAAATCCACCCTCCACGTCCCACGTGATCCAGTCCACGATCCGCTGATGTTCCGACCCGCCCCGATGCGTCTGCCACCGCTGGCGAATCCCGATTGAACCCCCCGAAAAATCCTCGATCTCTTCCACGTCCCGATCGAACGGAAACAAACTCATGTGATCGACGTTGTCCCCCGAAACCCAGCCCGTGAAATCCACCTTCACGATATGCCGCATGCCGTTGAGATCGAATAATTGCGATTGAACGTCCGGGCATACCCGGCTCAACGTCGTGCTTCCGCGCACTCCTCCCATGCCGAACACTCGATCCTGACTTCCCTCGTGAGGCGAATCGTCCCAATACGTTCCTCTTCCCACGGTGAACGGAACCAACTTGAACGGCCCCAGATTGAACGGCCAGTCCGCTTCCTGCCTTGTATCCCCGCGAACCGTGTCATGGCTTCGAACCCGGTTGTCCCAGTAGTTGTTCTTCGCCTCGATGAAAATTCGCCGTTCATCGGGACGATACCGAACCACCCCCGCCCGATTTTCACTGTACCAGGTTAACGGGCCAACCGGCTGACCGATCAATCGAAACGTCGCCTCCGGGAACCGCTCGGTCTGCGTCAGCCAGTCCAGTATCCGTACCTGCGTCGTCAAATCAAACGCCCAGTTGTCGCGTTGCTTCTTGAGGCGAACATAAGTCTCCTGATCCTTGTCTGTCTCGAATTCGTGCTTAAAATATTGCTCCAGAAAATTCTTGTCGCTGATGTACGATCCTTCGAGAATCAACTGCCAGTCTTCCGGCAGATACTCCCGGTGCCGCCACGTCGCGCGACCGCGCTCCGGATGAAGAATCCGATCATCGTGAAACGGCCCGATCTCGTCCCGCTCCGCTCCGTCGTCGATGAAATAACCCCGAAACAACCCGAACGAATGACCGGTCTTATATTCCTCCTCCGTGCCGATTCCCGGCCCCCGCTTCGAGTAATAATCCAGATTCAAATCCGCCCTCTTGAGCATCGGCGGCTTCTGCATTCCCGCAAGCGTAAATAAATTCCAGGTCGTCTCCACCGACATTCCGAGTTTACTGCTGTGTCCGATGTTCACGCTGCGAAGCGCTGTTTCCCCTTCCGAAAAATTCCCCACCGCATAGGGCCAGTACAGCAGCGGAAATCCACCCAGATTGAAAGTCGTGTTCACCATCTCATATTCGCCCGATCGAGCCCCGCGAACCCCGCCCAATTCACTGGCGGCCTCATCTACTGCAAAATAAATTTTTCCGGCCCCGATGTGATAATGCGGCGTATAAAATTCACTCGTGGAAACACGGGCATCCTGGGCGGAAAACTCTGTACTGGACAATTGGCGGGCTTCAGTCGCGCGGATATAGATCGGAACCGTTCGTTTGGGAATCGCAAGACGCACCACCGGATCGAGAATCACCGCCCGATTATTTTCAAGATCGAAATACAATCGATCGGCTCGGATTTGATCTTCCCCCCGTGTCATCAGTACGTCGTCTTCCAGATAAATCCCGATCACGTTATTCAAAGGATCGTTTTTGTTGGAACCGGATTCGTCGCCTGACTCTGTTTCAGGTCGTTCAGCATTCGGTGGTCGATAAAACAACACCGCCGACTGCGCCCGAATCTCAACAAATCCGGCTTCCCCCGGCACTCCGTATGAAAAATAAAGTCCTCCCGTCGTTGTGGCAACCACCTCTCCGTTAATGGTTTCCGACTGGAGTCCTTTGTGATCGAAAT
>CAIVHJ010000078.1 GCA_903905665.1 uncultured Phycisphaerales bacterium | reverse complement strand
CCCTCCGTGAACGCGAGGAAAACCTTGAAGCGTTTCTTTTTGCCGAAGGCGTCGTTCAGCAGGCGGCGGCGCGCCGATGAGGAGGGGCGCTGTAATTTTTCGTAATCGGCGAGAGCATCGATGAGATGCAAGAGCGGTGCGCCATCCCTGCGGGTGGCGCGGCGAATAGTGAATGGAGTCATGATTATTTCGGATTGCGGATTCCCGCCAAAAAGACAGCGGGCAAGTTTAACCCAAGTTCGACAGTTGAGGAAAAAACATGGTGATTTTCGTTCAAAAACGAAAAAAACATTGAAAACGGTGGACTACAAATTGCGTTTTCGCATCAATTTTGCCGGTGGATGAAGATTGAGTTTTTGAAGCAACATGGCCAGGTGTTTTTCGGGTTTTGAAACACACCGAAGCCGAATCTCCTGGCCAGAGCGTGTCGGTAGAACGACATCGACGACATTCAATTTTCTTATCTCTTCGACAATGGTTCTTGGTTCATTTCCCAGTCCGGCTTGCTTACACATTTGCTCTAAACATTTCCACAAAACAAAGGCAAGAAAACAGACCAGGATATGAGCATCGACACGATCTTCCCGTTGATGCCAAATGGGACGAAGCTTCAAGTCTTGTTTCTGAATCCGGAAGGCTTCTTCGGCATCGGTCAATTGGATATAGGCTTTCCAAAGGTCTTCCGCAGTCCAATCTTTGATGTTTGTCCTCAGGAGGTAACAGCCTTCACTGAGACGCGACCAATCATCCTCCTTATTCCGGATTGTCCATCTTAGATCGATCTTCCCGTCGCGTTCTGTGGAAACAGTTTCGATCAGGGCCGAAGCACGCGGATACCGCTCACGCAAACGACCAATGCGGGCGCCGATATCGTGCATGGATTTGATCCGACCGCTCTGGCAACTTTTCTGCACCTTCTGCAGTTCTTGTTCGAACCGACCGATAAAGCGATCGTGCATCGCTCGCTCTTTGGTCCGCCGGGCTTGACTCTGGCAAAGAATAAAGACCTCCCTCTCCTCCCCGTCCGGGGAGGGACAGAGTTGAACATCGAGCCCGTCATGCACCCTCTGCCACGTTGGGTGGAGGAGGTATTGCTCGAATTTCTTCAATTGACTCTTCGGAGCACCGATAATATACTGCCGGTTGCCTTGGGCCAGAAAGGCAAGCAGGGCCTTGGAGACCATCCCGCGATCCATAATCCAGATCCGGTCGGCTGTGCCATAGAGGGATTCCATCTTGGTGATAATCTCTTTCGCGGTTTTGGAATCATGCCGATTGCCTTCGAATCGTTCATACCCCAATGGCATCGCCTCCTTGGTGACCACCAAGCCGATGCAAACCTGTTTGCAATCCGGACGACTATCCCGGGAATAGCCGTATTGTGCTTGGGGATTTCGCGCTGCGACGCCTTCAAAGTATGTGGAGGTTACATCATACAACAAGAGTTCGTAGGAAATTTGAAACAGGTCGCCCAGCCGGTTTTTGAGATGCTGCTGAAGAGAATCTTTGTGTTTGACCAGATGAGTCAGCGCACGATAGAGACGATTATCATAAATGTCTTCCTCCGGGATGCCCAACAGTTCGGCCATCGCGCTTTCGCCATAGAATTGTTCCGCAAGATACAATTCACTGGACGGTTCGCAGAAGCGGCCAATGATGAGCACTTGGGCCAGAAGTCCCCAGGATATTTTCGGGTGAGTTTTCGGCATGGCCTGTTCGATGGCTTCATCCAGGCCAAGCTTTTTGATCAATTCGATGGCAAGCCAGACGTCGCCGAACCGGCGGGAATTTTCCGTGCGCACGTTTTTAACATCAATTTCGACCCATTCCGGCGTAACGGCAGGCTCTGGTTCCGGGAAAAGCAATTCTTGTCGGGGACGAGTTCCTTCCACTGCTTGCACGATACCGAGTCGTCCAGCTTCGTCCATATACCCAAGAGAGGAAACAATTTTATGGCGTGGACCCCGTGCTGTTCGCACCGATTCTACCAGCGCCCAGAATAGTTGTCCTTGACCATTGTGTTTGTTAAAGATTTTTTTCAGAAACATGTAACAATATACGCCAATTCATTGGTACTTGTCAATAGAGAAACAGTGGACTACATTGACGTTTTGCCAGAATATCAGCGTATGCGATTCTTATTCATCAAAAAATATATTTTGGGACCCTCCAACTGTCGAACTTGGGCTAAGATGGACAATCCGGAATAAGGAGGATGAT
>CAIVHJ010000077.1 GCA_903905665.1 uncultured Phycisphaerales bacterium | reverse complement strand
CTCGTCGCCGGCGTCACCAGCCAGGTGTTCGAATTCCTGTTGGACAACAACGGCGTATTCGATCTGTTTACCGACAGCTAAACATCTGTCCTACTCAGGAACAGATTGCTCTGTAATCATTGGTATTACGGAGTAAGTGTGTAGTGCGTCTGCACTGCATTCAAGGTAAAAGACGAGGCCGATGCTCGTTGCATTGGTCTCGTTCTTTTTTTGTCTTCATTTTTCGAAAGTTTGTTCTCTTGAAGTTTCGAATAAGCCGCCGAATGCTCCATGATAGTAAAGCATCGGATGTCGGCAATCTGATGTGTTACGGCTTGAGGTGTTCGGGGTTGAGGGGTTCGAGTTCGGGAAGGACGAATCGTCCGTTCCTGCGAACGGGAACATTGTCAAAATAGATTTCTCCACCCCCGTGTTCGGGATCCTGCATCATGACCATATCCCAGTGAACGGCGCTGCGGTTTCCGTTGTCGGCTTCATCCTCATACGCCGCCCCCGGCGTGAAGTGAAACGATCCGCTGATTTTCTCGTCAAACAGGATGTCCATCATCGGCTGAGTGATATACGGATTCAGCCCCAGAGCGAATTCCCCGACGTATCGGGCGCCTTCGTCGGTGTCCAGCACCTCGTTGAGGGCTTTGGTGTTGGTGCTGACGGCATGGGTGACTTTGCCTTCTCGGAATTCCAGAACGATGTTTTCATGCTTGATGCCGCGATAGAGCGTCGGAGCGTTAAAGGCGATCTTTCCGTTGACGGAATCCCGGACCGGAGCCGTGAAAACCTCGCCGTCGGGGATGTTGAGTTTTCCGTCGCAGGGGATGGCTGGGATTCCCTTGATGGAGAATCGCAAATCCGTTTGCGGTCCGACGATTCGGACTTTGTCAGATCGCTCCATGATCTGTTTTAGCGGTTGCATGGCGCGGGACATTTTGGCGTAATCCATGGTGCAGACGTCGAAATAGAAGTCTTCGAAGGGGACGGTGCTCTTGTTGGCGGCTTGTGCCATGGACGGACTGGGCCATCGCAGGACGACCCATCGGGTTTTGCGGACTCGGATCTCGCCGTGGACGGGTTTCCAGAACAGGGTTTCATAAAGTTTCATCTTATCCTGCGGGATGTCGGACCATTCGGCGAGATTGGGGTTCCCTCGGATGCCGATATAGGCTTGGACGTTTTTCATTCGGAGGGCTTCGGTTTCGGCGATGAGTTTCATCTGGTCCTCGCTGCCGTTGAGGATCAAGGATCGCCAGACGGCGAGACTTTTAAGGGTGACGAGGGGGCGAGCGCCGTTGGCGGCGGCCAGACGGACGCATTCGTGGACGATTTCCGGTGGGACGTCGATGGCTTCGATGAGGATTTTTTCGTCTTTTCGGAGGTTCGTCGAATAGTTGATCAGCACGTCGGCCAGTTTCGTGATTCGCGGGTCGATCATGTTTTGGTCCTTTCAACTTGATCTCGCGTGGGAACACATTATCATAACTTCAGCCGAATGGATAGCGGTCATTGAAGGGTACAAGGATGTCGAAGAAATCAAAACCCAAATCGCAAAACCCGAAACTCAAATCTCCAAAAAAGTCGGACTCCGATCAGATGAAATTGTCGTTCGAGGGTGTTGCCAAGTCGCCCGAGCGGCGGGCCGCGGTTGTCCGACCGAACAGACAAAGACTGAAGGAACCGGCGATTCCTTCTGAAACGCAGGCGGCATCCCAGTCTCAAGCAGAATCCGTCTCAGCGGAGGTTGCCTCCGGCAAACGTGCCCCGCGTGCGACAGCTGAAAGCATGGCGCGAGAGCAGCGTGAAATCTCGGTATCGGAATTTTTTGCCAAAAATCGGCATTTGCTGGGTTTTGACAACAAGCGCAAGGCATTGCTGACCGCCGTCAAAGAGGCGGTGGACAACAGTCTTGATGCATGCGAAGAGGCCCACATTCTGCCGGATTTGCGGATTGTTATTCGGCAACTAGACGAGGATCGTTTTAAGATTACCGTCCGCGACAACGGTCCGGGAATCATCAAGCAGCAGATACCGAACATTTTCGGAAAACTGTTGTACGGTTCAAAATTTCACCGGCTTCGGATGTCGCGCGGTCAGCAGGGTATCGGAATCAGCGCCGCTGGAATGTATGGTCTGCTCACGACGGGTCGCCCGATTCAGATCACGTCGCGTCTGCCGCGAAAGGACGAGGCGCACTATTACGAAATTCAGATCGACACCAAAAAAAACAAACCTGAAATCGTCAAGGACGAAACCGTGACGGTCGATTGGGACCACGGGACCGAGGTGACGATTGAACTGGTGGCGAGTTATCTCAAGGGTCGTCAGAGTGTGGATGAGTATGTTTTTCAGACGGCGCTGGCCAAT
This sequence comes from uncultured Phycisphaerales bacterium, assembly GCA_903905665.1. GTDB lineage: Bacteria > Planctomycetota > Phycisphaerae > UBA1845 > CAIVHJ01 > CAIVHJ01. The sequence goes on along the minus strand of CAIVHJ010000077.1, from coordinate 13,609 downwards.
CCTCATGCTTCGATTGCGTACAAATCGCCGGTCGATCCGGAGGTTCAGTTTCCGCGCAGCGTGAATCAGTTGCCGCATATTCCGGCGGCGATCAAGCCACATCCGCACGGAGTCGAACTGGGCACGATGATCAAAATGCTCGACGACACGAAGAGCAAACACATCGGTGGGTTTTTGCAACACGAATTTTCGCGTGTCAGTCCCAAAGTGGCAGCGGCCGTCTGCAAAGAAGGCGGAGTGACCAATCGGACGTATGTGAATGCCCTGGAAGGGATTGCAATTGAAAAAATTTACAAGTCGCTTCAAAAAACGAAGTTGATGGCGCCGCCGACGCATTGTTTGGCGCCGATCGGGGCTGAGCAATTGCTTGCGGGTTTGACGCATGGGGTGAAGGCGGAATTTTTTACCGCGACGACTCGGCCGCCGTCGGTGTATCGCGGGAACCCGTTTTTGATCGAGGTCGGATTGGCCTACGGAGGAGAACTCGGACCCGATCGGCATGAGCTTGAAGCGGAATCCGCCAACGGAAACGGAAAATCGCAGGAATCCGTGCAGGCCCGGTTGATCCGGTTCGCCAATCGTGTTCCGTTGTTGTATCAGCAATCGGCGTGCTGCATGTACAAGAGCGTGCTGGACATCAGTTGGAACAATTATGGGATTTCGCAATCGCGCGGAGCATTGCCTTCGGCGCCGCTGCTGGTTTTGATCCACATGGCGAGCGTGTGGGTTCCGTTTACGTCCGAGTCGAAGGAAGCGATCGCCGATTACGATGAAATACGCAAGGAAACTCGTCTGGCGATTCAGGAATGCGGTCGGCGGTTGAGTTTGTTGCTGAAGCGCAAGAAACGAACGCAAGCCTATTCGCAGCGCCGCGACGTGTTCACGCGATACATCGACGAAGTGGTTTCAGCCACCCGTTCGATCACGCGGATCAACAAGGATGAGTTTCGCAGCGATTTGTTGAAACTGGCGAAAAAATTCACTCGGGCCGCCGATTTGACGTACGACGAACACGGTCAGGTCATCGATGCCGACGAAAACGGCGAGTCGAAACTCGAGCATACGATCGTGGTGGATCGCAACAGTTCATCCGCTCCTGAACCCGCCGCGCTTTTCGATGTTTCAAACGATCGGCGGCCGTCGCGCCGAGCCGCACGACGATCCGCCTAATACGAGGAGTTCATGGTGAGCCGAAAGATGAATCGAGATTCGAAGAAATCACGGGGTCCGGTGGATGCGAAGCTGGAAGGATTGGCGGGGCGGATGGTGCAGTTGGCCGCCAAAGGGAAAGACCCCGCCATCGATATTCCGCTGCGCACGCTGAGCAACGTCAATTACAATGCCAAAAGTCGCGTCATTGAGATGGGTTCAGGGGTGCAAAACCGCAGTTTCTTCAATTTCGGACAAGCCAAACGATTCATGCAAACGATGCTGGTGGCGTCCAAGTGCAAGGACCTGATCGACGCCAAAAAAAGCGCGAGCATTCGGCAAATCTATTACATGGCCAAGCATACGATCAAGGGGACCAGCGAGAAAACTTTTAACGACCAGTCGGAATCGGATCCGATTCTTGAAGACCTCGAAGTGGCGACCAACAGTTTGCGCGAGGAGTTACACGTGTTCGCCGACAGCAAGGGCGCGCTGGTGGGAGAGTTGCAATTCGCCGACAGCGGGGATTTTATCGACGCTGCGAAACTCGGCAGTGGGGGGTATGCGATTCCGAGCATCGTCGAACCGAACGTCATCCGATTCAAAAAATGCAAAGCCCGATTTGTGCTGCACGTTGAAAAAGGGACGGTGTGGCGTCGATTTGTGGAGGACAAATTCTGGCAGCAGCATCACTGCCTCATCACGCACGGCGGGGGGCAGCCCCCTCGCGGGGTGCGCCGGTTGCTGCATCGCCTTCACCATGAACTTAAACTTCCCGTCTTCGTGCTGCTCGATAACGATCCGTGGGGGTATTACATCCATTCGGTGATCAAGCAGGGATCGATCAACCTGGCGTATGAGTCGCAGCGGATGGCAATTCCGGACGCGAAGTTCATCGGGGTGTCGAGCTTTGACTACGAGCGATTCAAATTGACGGATGATGTCAAACTTTCCCTGGATGAATCCGACGTCAAGCGGGCCAAGCAGATTCTGGAGTATCCGTGGTTTGCGGGCAAGAAACCGTGGGAAAAAGAAATCAAGAAAATGATGAGCAACGGGTTCAAAATGGAAGTGGAAGCGATGATCAGCAAGAGTCTTGCGTTCCTGACGCAGGATTACCTGCCGCATAAACTTAAGAACAAATCGGAGTGGCTGGACTGAAGGTGATTTCTTGTCGGGACGCGGCGACAAGAACAACCCCTTGCTGGCGCAAGGGGCTCCGATGGAGCGCATACTGGTCTAATCGACACATCGCGACTGAGGTTGGTATTACAGGTGGTCGTCGGGTTTGATGGGTTGTCGGCCGGGGAATCCCGTGCTGGTTTCGTGCCAGAACTCGATGCCTTCTTCGCCCGACTTCCAGCAAAGGCAAACTTCCCGACCGTCCAGGAGCGCGGGGAAATCCACGAGGCCGATTTCCCAGTCCTTCAATTCGCATCCAAGTTCCGTCAGTTCGTTGACGTACCCGTTGAGCCGCTGCATGGCAATTTCACGCTGGGATTCCAGCACGGGGATGTCGTCACTGGGTTTGTCGTTCAACATGGCGTCCTGCAGTCGCGTGTGCAAACCGTTGAAGGTCTGGTATTGCTTCACGAGGTCGCGGGTGATTCGGCTGACGAGCGGAAGCGTGGAATTGGCTTCGATTCGCGTGAAGAATCTTCGTCCGAAGATTTCGGGAGCAATTTTTGATCGTGATGCTTTGGATCCGCGAACTTCCATGGTCATCCCCCTCGAACTCCGCGAGGTTCGTCCGTCAAATAAATCTGCGGCCGGTCGCACCCATCAGTTATACCTGAAATAGAGATCGGATCGCAACCCCCGGCAAGAACAAGAAAATTATTTCGGCTGGACCTGAATCCGGTATCGCACTTCGTCCACCTGTGATTTCAGTTTGTCTTCAACTGTGACTTTAAGCACGTACTCGCCCGCGCCGAGTCCTTCCGGCAGATACCACAGACGATTGAAGAAAAAGTCCATGCGTCGATTCACGCAGCGATCGACGACCTCCCAGTCGCGATTGTCGCTCCAAACCGTTTGGCCTTCAGGTGTTAGCAATTCGAGCCGATGTGTGATTTTTGTGACGAATAAACTGTTTTCATCCTGTTCACTGGCGAAGTTTTTGACTTCCACGTAGAGGCACGCCGGCAAGGACAACCCCGCCTTAAAATAATCCGCCGGAAGGGCTTCGTATCGGCCGAAGCACTCGATTTTGCTGCACAGCGCCACACGCGGAACCTGCAATTCGGCTTTTGAATCGATCCATTGGGACCAGTCTCGGACGGATTCGACCATTTCCGGCGTGAGCGTGCCGGGGTCCTGCATCGCCATTTCGGTGACGAGAACCGTTCGGATCATGTTGTTGAGCAGTTTGGCTCGTTCGGGATCCAGCGAATCGGGAATGGTCAGTGCTTTGTCTTTTTGACCGGTGGCGAGATACAGAAAATAAAGTCTGAATAATTTTTGCAGGTCGCGGTCCGGTTTGCCCTGCGTTTCCTCTTCCAGTTTTTCGATTTCGCGCCGAATGGAATCCTGCGTCAGCAACATCTGGGTGTTGGCGGCGGTGTTGGGCGAAGCCATGTGGTCGGGTGCGGCGGTGCCGGAAGAGGGTTCCTCGGTGCTTTGCACGCTGACCCCGACCAGCGAGGGAACGGCGAGTTCGTTTGGTTTTCGGGCCGTGCGAGTGGACGCATTGGCAGCCGAGGTATCCGGAATCGCCATGGAACTCATGGAGGCTACGTGGCCATCCGGTGATGAAACATTATCAGATGGCGAGGTGGTGCCGTTCTGCAGAGTGTCCGATTTGGGCAATCCGTTCAGGTAGTTTTGCACCTTGTCCGCCATGGCGGCGTCGGTCGGCTGTCCTTCAGGTGCGGTGGTCGCCTGGGATGGTTCACCGGTTGATGATGAGTTTTCCGACTGGGTTGTGCCGATTTCTCCCGGTTTCTGAAGTAGATGACATCCGGGCAGAAACAGTGCGACAAAACAGCCCAAAATCATTGCAACGCTTCCATGCTTCATGAGGTGGTCCTCCTGACCAAATGAGTGCCGGGTCCTGAGTGCTGAATGGACCCCGCGCATTGTTCGACGATCAATTTCTGGATGGCGTGATACGTGTCGCTGAGTCCCGTTTTGGAATCCAGATCCGCCCGATGCAACGCGGCGATCATTTTTTCGCAATCCGCAAGACGAAGTCGATCCATTCGCATTTTGAACAAATCCGGTTTCATCCGCCAAAACTGGGACGTGAACTTCGACAGGGGAGCGCCCTGCATCGTCGCCGATTTCGCCTCGGTGTAACCGCGAACCGCCCAGGCCAAACCCGCCAGCGCCCGGCCGACGGCGGACCGGTCGGTTTCCCAGACCTGCTCCCAGAGCGTGAGCGCGGTTTTCGAATCGCGATCGACCCAGGCGTCGGCGATTCCGAAGACTTTTTCCTCGCGGTGCAGACCCACGAGTGCGTGAATGTCTTCCGCACGAATCGACGGTCGATCGCCCACAAATGTGGCCAGTTTCCGCAATTCACTGTCGAGTCGTCCCAGATCGTCGCCGACGAGGTTACGGAGCAACCAGGCGGACCGTTCATCCAGTATCTTGCCGCAGGCTTCCTGGGCTTGTTGTACGATCCACGTGACGACCGATCGGCCTTTGAGGGGTTCGCATTTGATTACTTCGCCGATCGCGGTAACGGCTTTGAACAACCGCGTTCGTGCGTCGAATTGATCGCAGATCAGCAGCAAACTCGCGGTGGTGCTGGGGGATTCGCAGTAGCGTTCGAGCGATTCACGATATCGGCTGATGAAATCGTCGGCGTCCAGAACCGCAACCAGTCGGTACGATGCCAACAGAGGCAGGGTGTTCAGCTCGTCCAGCACGTTCGCCAGAGCAGTGTCGCCCTCGAATTGCGTTTGCCCCATCTCGTCGGATGCGGAACCGATCGTCATTTGCAACACCCGCCGACGGGCCTGATCTCGCAAATACTGCTCAGGGCCGTAGATCACATAGATCGGTTTGGGGGCAGAATTGGTTGGAACATGTTTCGCCATGAGTCGTGCTAAGAATCTATCTTAAAACTTTTTGGGGTCTCGGCTTCTTTGAGCCTTGGCCTCTTTGTGGCATTGGTTTTTGTGGCACCATCTTCTTTGTGGCACCGGCTTCCAGCCGGTGAATCACAGGTCAGAGGCCTGTGCCACACTTATTTTTCGCCGAGGTATTTTTTCAGGCGTCCTTCGATTTCGGTTTTGAGGTCTTTGCGATCCTTGCAAAACTTCATCGCCTGTTCCCAGTAATTTTTGGCGCCGTCGCGTTTTCCCATCCACAAAAACACGTCGCCGGCATCCATCCACGTTTGTCCGTCTTCTGGATTGCTCGCCAGCACGTGTTCGAGGTTCGTCAGGGCTTCAGGATATCGACGGAGCGCGACCAACGCCAGTGCACTGCCTCGTAGCGAATCGCGATCCGTCGAATGATATTCGAGAACGCCCTGATGAATGCTCAGGGAACCTTGATAATTTCCCTGATCGTAATACATCCGGGCAAGGGTTTGGGCGGGTTCGGTCATGGTCGGGTCGTAGTTAATAGCTTCGATCAACCGATCGGCGGCAAGCGCCCAGTCTCCCCGGTCTCGATGATAAAGTCCCAGATCATATAGTTCCCGTGCTTTGCTCCGGCTGAGCAGGTCGATGTTTTTGGCTGGAGCGTCCGTCGATGGATCTTCGGATGATGCCGTGGATTTGGAATCTGCATCGGTGGGGCTGATGCCGGTTAACGAAGAGACGTTTCCGGAGAACATCTCGATCGGATTCGAGACCGCCACGCCGACGTTTCCGGCGCGATCCGCAACTTCGAGTCTGATTTCGAGCTGTCCCGTAACGTTGTCGGGAACGGTCCAGTCGAATCGACGGGTGTTTCGCAGATGCGTGACGATGGAATGCCAGCCGGGTTTCTCACGAATCTGGTAGTCCATGGAAACGGGTCGATCCGAAAAATTGGCGTCGTAGGCAGCCCAACTGACGGCGAGGCGACGCTGCTTATCGGATTCGAGCGTGACCAGGCGGACTTGCTTGATCTGGACGAGGGGTTTGGCCGTATCCACTAAAACCCATTGTTGCGGTTCTTGCGTCGCGGAAGGCGCGGCGGATGATCGACCGGCGGCGTTGATCAGGACCAGAAAGAATCCGTACGTTCCGTCCTGATCGCAGCGAAACGTGACGGGTGATTTTGCATCGGGATCGCGGCAGAAAAGATGCCAGTTCTGTCCGTCGTCGGTCGTGAACCACAATTCGACATCGGTGAGCGGGAGGGAGACTGGGTCCACCTGATACGCGAGATCAAACGTGTGGGATCGAACGGTCGCAGTCTGACTGCCGTCAGGCGGAGGTGAGGCGAGCGCCGGGGCAGAAAACATCAGGGACATGATCAGCAGTCGGCATCCATGCCTGTATAGGTTCATGTCATGTCCCCGCAACCGGATTGAGAGCTGTTCATCCAGAACAACGCTCAACGCGTCTTCCTTCCATCTCAACTGCCCTTCCGGAGTGGAACCCCAAACGATGGGGGGCCAAGCCTTCGGTGAATCGTGTGACTCACCATTCAGTATTATCGGAACCTCTCAGAGAGTGCCTTGACCCGTTCCAGAATGCGCGCAGACTCATTGCTCCTCATGATTTGACCCTGATTATCAATGCTGATATCGAGGCATCAGAATCGGGTCGGGAAACGGGGTCCCAACTCGAAGATGGACTGCGTTTTCAGGAGCGTCAGTTCATCCGGAAACGTGTGAAACGCGTGAATGTGAAGTTCGCTCTCACGCGCCTCATAGTCAATGAACGTGAACGGTTCGGGATCGCCGTTGGACGCCCATTCGGGGAACTTGACGAACACGCCGCGTTTCTCGGCATGGCGAATCAGGTCCCGGTGCGAAGCCGTGAACAAATTCGCCGTGGTACGCTCGACCTGACTCGACATGATGTACTGTACGTCGTGCTCAAAACCCTGATTGTGGTCTTTCTCGCCCCGAAACCGGAACCGCGTGACCATACCCATTTTGGGAAGCAATTCGCTGTCGGGTGCGATGACTTCGGTGATGACCTGGTTATTCGTCTGAACCATGATGAGATGCGACAATCCGATGACCCAGATTTCAGCCGAATACCGCTTTTGGCGCAGGCTTCGGACCTCGTCGATGCGGAACAATTCGGGATGTAAAGCCCGATGATATAAGAAGAAATGCAAATCCTCGACGCGCTGGGAGATTTGCCCCAATTCCAACCTATTCTTGATCATTTAGATAACCCCGGTTCGCCACTACGATTATATAAAGGAAACAGGAAAAGCAACTTAAATCATTATACCGGCATGATTGGGCACAAGCGAAGACATTTTTTAGAAGTTTCAAAAAGGATAAAAATAATTGACAAGATCGCCATAACACATTGTATTTCAATGGGATACGACGGCAACAAAATCGGACCTTTTGTTGTAATGGCCTGTGAATTTTTTGTGGATAGTCAGGTTTTTTTCAGCGGAAGAGATATGGGATTATCGAAAAAGTCTGTGAATAAATGGAATTTTACAGAAAGACTGTCGGTTCTATTGTCGGATGGGGAAAGAAGTTATCGCTAATTCGGGGTCGTTGCATCGTGGTATTTTTCGTTGTTTATGGTTTGATTATGAAAAGACGTGAATTTTGAGCAGTAAGCGTCTTTTTTTGATGAAATGAAGGGGCTGAAAACCGCTCCACGGATGCGAAAAACATCGGTTGAAGCATCGCAAATGATCGCAGGGATGACGAGAAATGACCTGATGGCATTTTTGGCTGAAAATTCGGTTATCCGTCGCAGAGAAATTGGATGTGGCTTATTGGGGATGCGTGAATTATCCTTGTTCGCATGACGAAGCCATCCAGCATCTACATTCGGGGTGGTCGCTGCATTGATCCGTCGCAGAATCTGGACGGTCTCGCTGATGTATTCATTTCTGAAGGTCGAATCTCCGATTTGCCCGCTCGTCCGCCGTCGGATGCATTGGTTCTGGATGCCGCGAAGTGTTACGTGGTTCCGGGGCTGATCGACATGCACGTTCATCTGCGCGAACCGGGCGGTGAGCACAAGGAAACAATTGAAACCGGGACGATGGCGGCAGCGGCGGGTGGTTTTACAACTGTCGGATGCATGCCGAATACCGCTCCGGCGCTCGACTCTCCGGAGGTGATTCGTCGGGTCATCCAGCGGGCGGGTGAAGTCGGTCATTGTCGAGTTTATCCCGTCGGTGCGGTGACGCGGGGTCTGATGGGTCAGGAACTGGTGGATTTGGAGTCGCTGAGCGAATCGGGATGCGTGGCGTTCAGTGACGACGGTCACGGCGTAGCGAGTTCGGTGCTTATGATAAAAGCGATTGAGCGGCTCAAAGCCATAGACAAAATCCTGATTCAGCACTGCGAGGATCCGAGTTTTTCGGGTGGGGTGATGCACGAAGGTCCCGTGGCGCAGGAGTTGGGGTATCGCGGAATTTCGCCGTTAGCGGAACAGGCGATGCTTTCGCGCGATCTGAAACTGGCGGAGTCCGTCGGAGCTCGTTATCACGTGGCACATGTTTCGACGCGGGGTTCGGTGGAATTGATCCGAAAAGCCAAATCCAAAGGGATTCGCGTGACGTGCGAGGTGTGTCCCCATCATTTGTTGCTGAACCACCACGCGTGCCGGAATCGCGATCCGAATTTCAAAGTGAATCCTCCGCTGCGGGCGCAGACGGACGTGGCGGCCTGCATTGAGGGTGTGGCGGACGGGACGATCGACATTTTGGTGACGGACCACGCCCCCCATGCCCCGGAAGAAAAAGCGATGGGGTTCGTTCGCGCTCCTTTTGGGGTCATCGGGCTGGAAACGGCGTTGCCTTTGTGGATCAAGGCGCTGGTCGAACCGGGTCACCTTTCGTGGATGAAGTTGATCGAGATGATGAGTACCAAGCCGGCTTCGATTTTCGGGCTTTCTGGAGGGACGCTTCGGACTGGTTCGCCGGCGGATGTGACGATCATTGATCCGAGTGAAATCTGGACGATCGACGCGGAGCGATTTTTTTCCAAAGGACGCAATTGTCCTTTTGATGGCTGGGAGGTAAAGGGCAAGGTCAGGTATACGATTGTGGACGGAAATGTCCAATATTCACCGGAAATGATCCGCCGGTAATCGGATCAAAATAGATGACTGTCCCATATTTACTCCCATATTTACTCATATTTACTCATATTTACTCGTGACGCGGTAGAATGAATGTCAGGAAATCATCGAGGATAGTTGGAAGATGCCACACTACACGAACTATTAAACGTAACAATGATCACGGTTATAACAATAAAAATTATTGGTTTTTTACTCATTCTATTTGCAACCTTTATTGCTACTGTGCAATTAACAAGAATATCAGATCAAATTAATAAAATCGATAGTGAAATCTCGAATTTCAAAGATTCTAGGATTATGACCGCTTTGTGTGCATTGAGCTATGGTGAACAATTTACAAGAAGAAGAATCGAATTATTCGAGGCCAATGAAAATGCAGCAAGAGGCAACGATATAAGCGCTGTAGCGGATTTAAGAAAACGAGCCCTAGACCTTACTATGGATAATGAGGTGGATAATGAGGGACAGTCACCTATTTTTATGTTTATTTTTCAGTGATTTCTTCATGGGTTTTTTGATTTTCGGTCTGCCGACGGGCAAGGCGCGTAATCTTCGTCCCACCAAGGTTTCCAACTTGCTGATAAACTGATCACTCCCCAATGGGCGTCCCGTATGCGTGTGCATCCGCAGTCGAGCCACCACCTGCTCATCCTGTGGTTCCCGCAATTGTCGCTCCCAATCCAGACCGCGTGACATTTCTCGCCAGCGTGTCAGATCGATCAAACCCCTCGTATCCTCTCTCCCCAGATGGGCAGTGGCACTGCTCCACGGATAGTTATCCGCCCTTCGCACGATCTTCGCCCGAATCGGATTACGCTCCAAATAACGAATGGCTGCAAGCAGATGATGATCATCTAGCAACGCCGAATAGAATCTTCCCTGCCATAAATGACCGCTTCGGCCGTGAAGACGATTGACATATTGCGTGTACATGAAATGCGTTCGACCGATGCCTTTGGCAAGGGAGTCTGACTTGTGCGGCAGGACTACCAGATGAACATGGTTGGTCATCAGGCAGTATGCGAGAATTTCCAAGCCATATTGACCGGCTTGGGTTTTGAGCATCGTGAGATATGTCCGCCGGTCGGCGTTAACGAAGAATACATCTTGGCGATTGTTCCCACGTTGCGTGACGTGATACGGATACCCTTCGATGATGGTTCGTGCATTTCGTGGCATAATATGATATTATCACCCTTCGGATTGCGCGTCAATAAATAGGTGACTGTCCCCTATTTGCTATTTGCTATTTTATTCGTGGAGCGAGACCGCGAGTGCGACGGTGGGGGCATAGGGTTTGGTGTGATTTCATGCGAATTCTCCGGTGGATTCTCCTTATTCCTGCTGCATTGGCTGCGTCGTTTATCTCTCATTTCTTCGCGGTATTTGCGCAGGGCCTTATCAACGGCTTCAACACAACGGCCGAGTTCTGGGCTGCGACGGACATGCATGACGCCTGGATGTCTGGAACCCTCGCCATCATTTGCGTACGCGGCACGTCAGGCGCGTTCTCGACGTGGATTGCGTCAAGAGTCGCTCCGTCCAATCGTGCCGTCGCGGCCCGGGTTTGGTTCGGCGTTCTGGCTGCCGCGATCGTGACAATGATCGTATTCGCCGTTATGCGCGGCGTTCCCGAAGATGGGATTGGATTCTGGTACCGCAGCGTGCTTGAGCTTGTCGCCATCTTGGGAGGGTCCGCGCTAATCCTCCTCGACCATGAGGACTGATCAGAGCTCGAAGTCTCCCGACAACGAACGGCAATCGGCGGCCTGGCCTAGATAAATAGAGATAAAAGATAAATTGATAAATAGTGACAGTCACCTATTATTATTGAGGAAGAGTGCGAACGTGTATCGGGTTATGTTGCTGATTTTGCCGGTCGTGTTTTTGTGGAGTTGCGGCGGCGTCGAGATTCCAGAGGAGGATGACGTTGCCGGTCCGCTCAACACGGCATGTCTGGATGACTGGAGTCTGGTTCATCTGGGCACCGGTGTGATGCTGGGGCAAGTGCTCGGTAAACAGGGATGGGAAATCGCCGAAAGTATGCTTCTCGGTTGGGAGGTGGTCGAACCGCACGTCTGGCCGGGATTTGATGAAAGTCTTTTCAATCAGCAATGCGACATCGTGGTGGGTTCTCTGGGTTATTTGCTGCGGATTTTTCTGGTTCACGTGGACGCGTCGTAATCCAATCTTGTGGTGAATTCAGGTCCGAGAGGTGTTTTGCAGGAGCACAGGCGGTTGACAGCCGGTTAGATTTTGCTGACGCGCAGAACTTCTTCGATCGTCGTTTCGCCGGCGAGGACTTTTTCCCAACCGGATTGATGCAGGAGTCGCAGACCGTGCTTTTGGGCGCAGGTGCGGAGCGCACTGGCGTTGGTGCGCTGGACGACGAGATCGCGGACTTCATCGCTCATCACGAGCAGTTCAAAAATCCCCAAACGGCCTGAGTAGCCGGTACCGCGGCATTCTCGGCAGCCCACTCCATGGTACAGGACATGATCTTTGGGGAGCGCAAAATCAGCCGGGAGTCGATTGCGATCGACCTCGACGGGTTGTTTGCAGTGTTTGCAGATGGTGCGGATCAATCGCTGAGCCATGACGCCTTCCAGCGTGCTGCTGATGAGATAGGGTTCGATGTTCATGTCGAGTAGTCGGGTGTTGGCGGTGACGGCGTCGTTGGTATGCAGCGTGCTGAAGACGAGGTGTCCGGTCAGCGAGGCGTTGATCGCGACTTCGGCGGTTTCCTTGTCGCGGATTTCGCCGACGAGAATGACATCGGGGTCGTGTCGCAAGAAACTGCGCAGCCCCCGCGCGAAGTCGAGTCCGATTTTGTGGTTGACCTGCACCTGGTTGATGCCGTCGATGTAATATTCGATCGGGTCTTCGATGGTGAGAATCTTGACCTCGCCCGACTTGATCAGGTTGAGCGCGGCATAGAGCGTGGTCGTTTTTCCGGAACCGGTGGGGCCGGTCACCAGAATGATGCCGTGCGGTTTGGTGATCAGGTTTTCAAATTGCTGATAGACGTAGTCGTTCATTCCGAGGCTTTGGAGCGTGAGCAGGGTGGACTGTTTGTCGAGAATTCGCATCACGACGGCTTCGCCGAATGGGGTGGGGATGATGCTGACGCGGATGTCGATTTCGCGTCCCTGCGTTTTGATTTTGAACCCGCCGTCCTGGGGGAGGCGTTTTTCGGCGATGTTGAGGTTGGAGAGGATTTTGATGCGGCTGATGATGGCCGCCTGAAACCGTTGAATGGCCGGTGGGACCGGCGCCTCCTGCAACACGCCGTCGATGCGGTAACGGATTTTGAGCCGGTTTTCATAGGGTTCGATGTGAACGTCGGTGGCTCGGTCGCGGATGGCTTCGATCAGAATTTCGTTGACCAACTTGACGACCGTGGCTTCCTGCGCCATTTCCACGTCGTCGCCGGCGAGGTCCACCGAATCGCTGACGATCTGCAAATCCTCCTCGCCGACCATCTCTTGCACCGTCGATCCACCCACGCCGTAGTACTGCCTGATGAGTCGCGTGATTTCCGATTCCGGAGCGAGCACGATTTCGATTCGTTTTCGGGTGAGCATTCGAAGTTCGTCGAATGCGTAGAGGTCGTGGGGTTTGGCGGTGGCGACGGTGATGGTGTTGTTGTGTTGCGCGAGAGGCAAAAAACCGTAGCGATGCACCAGTTTGGCGGGGACGATCTTGAGCAGTTCGGGATCCAGTTTGACGTCCGCCAGGTCCACGACCGGCAAAGAAAGTTGCTCTCCGATTACATTCAGCACGTCGAGTTCGGTGACAAAACCGAGACGAACAAACACCCGGTCGAGGTTTTCATCGGAGCCGTTTTGCGCGGATCGGGCCTGCTCCAGCTGTTGCTGAGAAACAAGTCCTTTGCTAACCAGCAGTTCTCCCAGTCCCACCATCAACTCCGATGCCGTTCAAAGAGGTGAAAGGTTTTCATTGCGGATTTGGGATTGCGAATGAATCAAATCATCGGCCGTCGATTCAACCCCGCAACTTCTAAACTCTTTAACTCCTGAACTCTTAAACTCTTCAACTCCTAAACTCTCTAACTCCTTATATACCATCGTCGAGAAACGGGTTGCACGCCATGGAAATTCCGTGTCAGTCCGAGGATGAATGCGATTATCGGGCACAGCGGCCAACGGGTCAAATCTGGCAGAACTTATTGTGTGGCAACAGGTTCACTTGCTTCTGTTGGGAGATTCGGTGGGGAGTGAGTGATAATGGGCCGGATCAGGAGTCGGAGGAGACCCTGGAAT
>CAIVHJ010000076.1 GCA_903905665.1 uncultured Phycisphaerales bacterium | reverse complement strand
GTGTCGCTGACCATAGTCGAAACTCAGCGCATAAAGCTCAAATCCTCGCTCTTTGGCAACCGCCGCCGCCGTCGCCGAATCCATCCCTCCCGACAACAATACTATCGCTCGTTTCATCTCACACTCCTGTCGCTTCCGGTTCCCAGATGATTTTATGCAACGGCAACTGAAACCGAACCGGCAATTGCTTCTCCAGCATCCACTCGACTAATTGGCGCGGTTCGCACCGGTCATGCACGGGGGACAATAGTACGGTGCAGCGCCGATCTAAGCCATATCGACCGATGACTTCGGCTGCCCAGTCGAAATCCTCCCGATCTCCGATCACAAACTTGACCTCATCGCGCGCTTGGAGCCGGTCGATGTTCGCCCAGTCGTTTCGATGCGATTCTCCCGATGACGGACACTTGATGTCCATGATCCGAATCACACCATCGGGCAAACGATCAATCGGCAGCGATCCCGACGTCTCGCACAACACGGTATATTCTCGCGCCAATAGGGCCGCCGCCAGCGCCCCACACGCAAGTTGCATCAGCGGCTCACCACCCGTGATCTCCACCAACTTGCCCCCCATCCCCACGACCGCCGATACAATCTCGTCCACAGTCATCCACGTACCGCCGTCAAAGGCTTGCGGCGTGTCGCAGTAACGGCAACGCAGGGGGCATCCCGTCAATCGAACAAAAACGCACCCCCACCCCGCCCACGAGGATTCCCCCTGAATGCTCTTGTAGATTTCATGTATGAGGAGTCGTTCCTGCATGTCTAAACCCGTTTTCGATTTCCTGTATCTGTTCCATCCAGTCTATCACCGCCCTCCCAACACCACCACACCACCATTTTATCAGAGACGCGCCCGTCAGGAGGCGTGCAATAAACTCCCCTCCCTCTCAGGGAGGGGTTAGGGGAGGGTATTATCTCACTTCACACTTATCAGAGACGCGACTGTAAAGGAGCGTGTGCATGATTTGGGATTGCGGACTGTGGATTGAGGAATATCAGAGACGCGCCCGTCAGGAGGCGTGCAATAAACTCCCCTCCCTCTCAGGGAGGGGTTAGGGGAGGGTCTGAATCTCCGCAGGTCCCTTGGGCAGATCGGCGGCACGGACGCCGATGACCTGCCCTCACATTGATTTGTTTATCAGAGACGCGCCCGTAAAGGAGCGTGCGAGACAGAACTGAAAACGAACGACGAACGACCAATGACCAACGACGATCCCTGTTTAGCGGCACGCCCAAAGGGCGGCGCTCTTCCACACATCAGAGCCCCCTGCGCCAGCAGGGGGTCGTCTTCTCTGTCTCCCTGCGCCAGCAGGGGGTTGTCGTCTCTTTCCCCTTCTCTGTTTTTCATTCTTCTGCGTTCTCCGCGTGCTCTGCGGTTAAATTCAATTCATTTTCAATTCTCCCCATTTCTCCGTGATCTCTGTGATCTCTGTGGTTAAATTTTTCCCCTTCCGCTGCCCGCTACCGGCTGTCGGCTGTCCGCTCTCCTGTGTCTCCCCGCTCCTGTGTCTCACCGCTCTTGAATGACATCTTCGATCCGTCCCAGCGGGACGGTTGATAATAGTTCGGTAGGGTGGGCTTGCCCACCAATTCTTGAATTCGCTGTAGCGGAACTATCATGGCGTGTTTGCATACCCCTGCAAAACGCAATCAAGGACGAGCTTTCGAATCGAACGTAACGCGGAATTTCGGTGAGCGAAGAACGAACTGATCACCGTTTGCAACAAGTCCCAGTCTTCTTTTCTCAAGGTTAAGTACGTAAAGTTGATTCCACCACTCAACAAGAAGTTCGTCACCACTGGGCAAAGCGACCGCGCATTCAACTGGCGGAAGACTCAGGTCCAACAACCCATATTCGTTCTGTAACAGCAGAACTTGCTTGTTGCCCCGGCTCACGCTGACACCGCTTCCAAGATATGGCCACACGTCGACCTGATACTCGTTCATTTGGAAGCGGTTAGGCAAACGAATCATCGCTTGCCCTCCGGAGTATCCCGCACTGCCCTGTGCCCTGACATAGTTGACTACAAGATCGGAGAGAGGAGGTGGGTCTGTCAATTTCTCCTGCAAGCCGAATGGGGAGTCAGGATTGAAAACGTGAATAATCCATTGCTCTGACTCGTCCTGTCCGCGAAGGACGTCGGACCGATGAACGATTTCCAAGGAATAAATCCGCTTGCCATCGGCCGACCAGGCAACTGGAGAACCCCAGTCGTTGGCTGGAACAGTTCCGATCACTACGACATCACGTGTATACAGGTCAAAGACCATAATGTATTGTTTAACACCTTCGTGGTACCCCCAGTTTGCCACTGGCGGCTCAAGGTAGGCTACTCGGCGATTGTCCGGCGACAGGCTGACCGTCGTCATAAAACGGTATTCACCCGAATTGCAAACGAGGATCGGTTCTTTGTCTCCAATGCGATAGACGAAGAGGCTCCCTTTATCGCTCAGATAAGCAAAGGTCGTTTCGTCTGCACTAACCAAGAATGATTGTGCTCGAAATGGGATAAGTGTCTTGGCATCCGACCCATCAAGCCGTGCACCTTTGACGTATTTGTTGTCACGATCGATATAGTAAACGACCTGCTCGGGATTCGCCGTCCATGACGAATCGAAAGTCGTTTCCACGCCCCCGAAGTGGGGACGTGTCGTGAAGTAAAACAGGGGGCCGACGATCAGGTAGCTGAAGACGTTTCCGATAAACACAGCGATCAGCACACTACCTGCCCGTCGTTCCAGTCGTTCGAGAAATCGCCGCCGAGTCAGCCAAAAACCTTCTACTATGACCGATTTCGCGAAGTAGATGGCGATCAGCAGTGGTCCCACCCATTGATAACCCCGTACAAACGCCGGAATGGAGTCATGGATATTCGCCGCAATGACGATCATATCCTGAAACATGAGGATAAGACTCCCGGCGAATGTCGAGATGATATTGGCTACGAGAACTCGCATGAACACGATTCGCAAACCGGTCTTGAGGTAGAGGCGGAAGACAAAGGACTCGATAATGGTCACGAGCAGCGTCAACGGGCCGAAGGCAATCAACCCGTACACGACGAGGAGTGGAAAATTGATTGCATCTGCAAGAATCATAGGCATATTACTCCATCCGTGATTTTCCAGTAATCTTGCTCGGACTCCACCGTCAAATTATGTTGCGTTATTGTACAGCGTGCTACCCCTACTGCGCCTACCCTGTTTTCGAGGTTCTTCCGGTCGTCTTCAGGGGTGAAACTATTCCTTCCATAGCGTGTTTCATCCATTGGGATTCTCCAGATTTGGCGGACTGAGGTTCTTATCCACTGGTATTCATAAGGGAAACGCACTTAATTATCCATCGCCGCAAGTGTCATCCGGAAAATCCAAGTTTGATCATGTTATTCGAGTTGGTCCGTCGGGTGTGTTCTGGCTGGATCGAATCTTGCACTGAGCCGATACATGACCGCCCCCAGAACAATTCCCAGCACGTCCGACCCCCAGTCTCGAATGTCGGGGGTGCGATGGAACCATTGCTGCGTCCACTCATCGACCGCCCCATAGGCGATAAAAACGAGACTTAACCCGATCACCGCGCTCATCCGCTCCAGTCGCAGCGCCCAGCAACCCAGCAAACTCAGCAGCACAAAAAACAACACGTGCGCCACTTTGTCCAGCCCCGGCGCCGGCAACGACGGAAGCGACGACGGTGGAAGATGCGTCAGCACGCACAAAAAGACCCAATACACCACGGTGATCCATTTACGGGCAGACAATTTCATGGGGGTGTGAATCCATCAAGGAGGCGGACTCGGCAGTCGGGGCGCGGGTCTCGAGCTCCTGCCGGGCGGATTTTGTGTCGTTCGCGGAAGCGAAACCGGTCTCGTCAATTTCGTCGGCCAACTTCTGATAATCCACGGCGCCGTGGCTTCCCGGTGCGTAGTCAAAAATGCTCATTCCGTGGCTGGGACACTCGGCCAGTTTGATATTGCGGCGAATAATCGTTTCAAAAATGCGCGCTTGCGCCCACGGCGTCTCGGCGTGCCGACCCGGAACAAAAAACGCCCGCAAATCGTCAATGACTTCGCAGGCCAGCCTTGTGTTCGGCTCGTGCATGCACAGCAACACCCCAGTCACTCGCAACTCCGGGTTGATCCGATCGTGAACCAGCCGGATCGTGTCCAGCAGCGTGCTGACCCCCTGCAGCGCCAGAAAATGCGGCTGCATCGGGATCACGACCTCGTTGGCCGCGCTCAGTCCGTTGAGCGTCAGGATTCCCAGTGACGGCGGACAATCCAATATGACGTAATCGTACTCGGTCTCGTTCAGGATCGCGTTTCGAAGGATCGTTTCGCGTCCGATCACGCTCACCAACTCCCCTTCCGCCGTCGCCAGATCAATATGCGAAGGCACCACCGCCGTCCGTTCCCCCAGCGATTGGCGAACCTCCTTCAGGGTTTGATGACGCGTCAACAACGTGTGCAGATTCGCCGAACACGACCGCGGATCGATTCCCAGATGAAACGTCAGGTGCGCCTGTGGATCCAGATCAATCCAGAGTACCCGTCGCCCCCGGCGTGCCAATCCCGCACCGACGTTCACCGCCGTGGTCGTTTTGCCCACCCCGCCCTTCTGATTGATGATCGCAATCCGCCTCATCCAATTTCACCTTCAAACAATCGATTCGCATTATACGACGCTCCCAATCGTGAATCACGCACGACACGCCACCGATACTTCGTTTCCTCCGATCTATTAAAAACCTATCCCAATACCCCCCTCCCTTTCAGGGAGGGGTTAGGGGGGAGGGTCGTCATCCTCCTTCACGGCCATCAGAGCCCCCTGCGCCAGCAGGGGGTCTTTGCTCTTCCCCCTCATCCTACCCTCTCCCCTTTCGTGGAGAGGAGTAATGGGATAGGCTCTAAGCACACCAGAACGACCGACAAAAGAACCAAATCTCATTGTGCCGCAATGAGATATGACGGCCTTTGGGGATCATACAGTTACGTTTTTTCGTCTCAAAAATGGGATTATTGGACTTATGGCGGTCGGATAATCTTCAAAATCGGGCGGATTCAGGACTTATGCGATTTGCAGGAAATCGGCGTTTCGTTGCCGAATTCGGCGTCCTTTCGCCGATTTATAAGGTATAATATATACGGGGTGACGCCACAACCCCGTCCTTCCAGGCCACAGCCGGCCGAACGTGACGTGAGATCATCTGGGAACGTACTTTGGGGATGATGATGCTCGCGTCGAATTCAGAACGCCACGCATAAGTTTTGTATATACGAAGGCTTGCGCCTCAAAGGCGCTGTCTGCAGGGTGCTCGGTTTGTATTCGTCGCATGGGAGGATCGATTCCAAGGGAAATGGGACGAAATCGAAGCAAGGATGGTGGACCATGTACCGCAGGCACATCAAAAAATTGATCCGCAAGTATCTCAGGATATTTGGCTTACGGCACTGGCGTTTGACCCGTCTGTACGTCGGGATCCCCGCCAATATCAAAAAAGAACTCTTCGCACATTATCCGGACGCTGACAAGGGATTCTATGCGTGCATTTATCCCACGAGCAATCAGACGTTTGTGATGGCGGTGGGTCGGGATATCCCCGAAAACCGAATGGACAACGTGATTGCGCATGAAATCTCGCATATTTTGCTGCACAATTTGTGGGAAGCATTGGAGAACAATCGCAGCGCTGAAGCCCGCGATCAGCTCGAAGTGGCCTGCAACCGGATCGCCGACGCGTTGACGAAAGAAAAAGCGGAGTAACGGAAAAACAGGGTTCCACACAGGACGAAACGCGCATGGCGCCAGCTTCGTTGTGCCCCTTCCTGCCGAGCATAACCACCGGTACTCGTCACATCAGGATTTGAGTCTTTGGATGATCACGGTATCGTTTTGTCCGCCGAAACCAAAACTGTTGGAGAGCGCGGTTTCGACCTTCGCGCGACGGGGTTTGTTGGGGACGTAATCCAGATCGCAGGCGGGATCGGGGTTTTCGTAATTCAACGTTGGTGGAATGATTCCGTCGCGAATCGCGAGGATGCACGTGATCAGTTCCACGACACCCGCCGCCGCCACCAAATGCCCCAGCATGGACTTGACGCTGCTGATCGGCACTTTGGGGGCGAACTCGCCAAACACCTTTTTAATGGCGAGGGTCTCGAGCTGATCGTTTTCCTTCGTGCCGGTCCCGTGGGCACTGATGTAGTCGATTTGGTCGGGACGAATACCAGCGTGCTGGAGCGCGCGGCGCATGGCCGCGGCGCTGCCCCGCGCATCTTCATGAATATCCGTGACGCGAAACGCGTCGGCCGTGGAACCAAAACCCATGATTTCGGCATGAATCGTCGCACCGCGGGCCCTCGCGTGTTCGAGCGATTCCAAAATGATCATTCCGGCGCCTTCACCGAGTACAAACCCGTCGCGTTCCCGGTCAAAGGGCCGCGAGGCTTGCTGAGGATTGTCGTTTCGCGTGGAAAGCGCCGTCAACCGATTGAAACCCGTGACCCCCAGCGGATGAATCATGCTGTGGGTTCCGCCCGAAATCATCATGTCCACGTCGCCGCGACGAATCCATTGATAGGCTTCTCCAATGGCCTGAGTGCTGGCGGCGCAGGCGGTCAGCGTGTTGAAGTTCGGTCCGCTGAGACCAAACAGAACCGCAAGGTGGGCGCCGGACAGATTGGGGTCCTGCTGGTGTTCCGACACGACACGAAGTTTCTGATAGGCGACCTCCGCCCAGCGTCGGGCATCCATGGTTCCCTGCGACGGTTGCCAACTGGATACGCCGGCGATGGTCATGCCCCCAAAATCCGGGGGGCCTTCGCCCCCACCCAGATAGACACCGATGCGTGAGCGATCGAGCGGCGCCGCACGATCCAGACCGGCATGGTTCCAGGCCAGTTTGGCGGCACCCAGTGCAAAAGCCGCATTGCGACTGGCGTCGGCGTGTTGTTGGGCCGCGTCACCCAGAAAATCGACAAGACGATAATTTTTGACCTGAGCCGAAAAAGTCGTGGGAAACGTGGAGGCATCAAAAATTTCCGTGAGGCTGATGCCGCTTTCACCGTTGAGCAATCGTTTCCAGACCGTCTCAATCTCACAACCCAGCGGTGTGATCCAGCCCATTCCTGTAATAACCACT
>CAIVHJ010000075.1 GCA_903905665.1 uncultured Phycisphaerales bacterium | reverse complement strand
GAATCATTTATTTGAAGTGGGGGAGGGGAAAAGCACACCGTCGGAATATGAAAAGCCGGGTCATGTCGCGCCGGAAGTGATTGAAGACCTGTCGAAGTGGATTTTGAATTTGCCCCGTGCGTCATCGGGTGGAAACTAGGCGATGAACACCACAGAGCACAAGCCGATTTTTCACGAAGTGCAACGGTTCCGCCAAGTCTGGTTATGGGTGCTGCTGATCGGTTCGACGTTGAGCGTGATGGGAATATTCGGATACGGGATGTATCAGCAGCTTTATCTGAACCGGCCCTTCGGCGATCAACCCATGTCCAATACTACGTTGATTCTGGTCAGCGTGCTGGCGGTGGGGGCGGTGGGGGCGTCTTTGGCAGGCTTCATACTGTTTTACATCATGGAATTGCGAGTGACGGTGAACGAGAAGGTCCTCGTCATTCGTTTCTTTCCGTTTATTCGACGAACCATACCTTTGGAAGACATCCTCAAACAAGAAGTGTATTCGGAAAACGCGATGCGATGTGGGATCGAATATTCGCTTGGACGGGGTTGGCGATATTCGGCGGGCGGAGGACACGGCGTCCAGTTGGAATTGGCGGGTGGTAAAAAAATTGCAATTGGAACACAAAGACCGCAGGAACTCGAACACTCGATTCGCAAGGCGAAAATGAACAAAAGGACGGAAGCATGAGTGAAGTAGATACCAAACATCCTCTTTTTTACGAAGAGCAACGGTACTCCTGCCGATGGATTCTGGTTTTGATGATCATCGCATATCTGGGGATATCATTTTATGGGATATTTGATGATTGGTTTCTGACAAGTATAAAGTCTGTACTCATCCGATATCTCATTGGCAGCGTCTTGGCAATCCTTGTGTTGATTGCTTTTCTCCGATCGTTCCGACATGTATGTTTCTCCAAATTCTATGTGATTGTGGACCACAATCAAGTCCAAATCGGCTTTTCTGATTCGGATCCTATCACGTTTCTGATTCACGACATTGTTCGAGTCGATCTGTACCACTCTCGGGCTCTATTCTTTGATCCCAATCAATGGGATATTCGGCGTGATACGGAAGATCGATCCATTTTTCTTGTCAACGGTAACAAGGGTGTTACTCTCGAACTTGCTGATGGAAAAAAGATATTGATAGGAACACAGAGGCCGCAGGAACTCGAGCGGGCAATTCACAAAGCCAAAGAGCAATCGGGGGCCGAAATGCGAATGGGACCCAAGCCAATCCGTGGATGACGTTGATGGAAAAGAGGAGATGCTTATGAGAGATCGTCATCCATGTCGTCGGAATCGGGTTCGTTATTGCGGCGTCGGGAGCGCGGCGGGCCGGCGATGCCGCGACTGGATTTTGCGGTCAGAAAATCGACGATTTCCTGCACTTCGGGGCAAGTGACGTTCTTTTTCAATTCTTCAACCGCCAATTTGAACGGAAAATCTGAACGGTAGAGGAGGCGATAAGCGTTTTTGATTTCTGTGATGGTTTGGGGACTAAAGCCTTCCCTTCGGCATCCGACCACATTCACCTTGGCGACCGATCCTTCGAAATCCGCCGTGAAGAACGGTGGAATATCGTGCTGAATCAACGCGGTTCCGACGATCATCGCCCGTCTTCCGACGCGTGTGAATTGATGAACCGTGGCATAGCCCGAAACGAACGCGCGGTCGCCGATCTCGACGTGGCCGGCCACGCCCGTGCAGTTGACCATCACGACGCCGTTTCCGAGTTTGCAGTCGTGGGCGACATGGGCGGACGTCATAAGCATGCAGTCGGAACCGATGGACGTCGTTCCGCCGGCTTTGCTGCTGCGATGGACGGTGACGTATTCCCGAAGGATCGTTCGGGGCCCGATCACGACGTAACTGACCTCACCGGCGTATTTGAAATCCTGCGGTTTCCCACCGATGACCGCAAAAGGATGGACTTCGCATTTTTCGGCAAGCGTGGTGTGGCCGGTGATGTGAGCATGGGCGTGGATGATCGCGCCCGAACCGATTTTGACCGGCCCGTCAATGGTGACATAGGCTCCGATCTCTGCGTCGGAGGCAATTTCAGCCAAAGGATCGATGACTGCGGTGGGATGAATGCTCATGCGTCAAACCGCGTTTCATTCAAACTTGGGTTAACTTGTGCACCACTCTTGCGTGCACCAATTCTGCACAGTTCGGTAGGGTGGGTATGCCCACCTATTATTGAAATCGCCGTTGTCGACAAGAATGGTGTGCAAGCACACCAACTATCCATGCACAGTGATTTCATCGAGAAACGAACATTTTAACGTGAACCTGTGGGCTTCTCAACCAATCTCGACGGCAGGGCTTATCCCACGTTTCCCATGGGCCGTCGCTCCTCTCTACCGCCGGGCTTTGAACCAATTTAGGTAGGTAGTGTTGTGCCGTGATGAACCGCTGGGTAGGCAGCAAGCGATCAGATATGATGGGGTTAACGCCGCTCCGGTGAAAAGTCGAACGGTGTGTGATACGAACAGAAAACAAGAACTCCGCACCTGATGCGGACCGGTGACACGCATGGACGAACTGGAAGATAAAGAACGAGCGCCGAGAAATCGGACAATAACCCTGTCGGGCGAGGAGCGAGAGCGATACTCCCGCAAACTCCTTCGGCTTACCGGACGGGTTGATGCCGAGAAACTGACCAACACGACAATCAACCAGGACCTCTTTCAAGTTCTTAACCTTCTACCCGCCAGGTTCGTTGACCTTCTCTTCATGGATCCTCCTTACAATCTTACCAAGGATTTTGGGGCTACCTCCAAAGACCATCAATAACACGATCCAGCGGAAATAAATAAAATGACCCCAGTGGAATTCAGATTTGAGGGAATCGAAGAAAGAGTCACGTTGGGAGGGCCGGCGGACGATCTTGAACATAGGCAATCTCCGAGTGAATGGCGTTGCATCCCTATCCATCGGCCAAGATTGCCTTTTTTGTTGCGTCCATCACCATTCGATCCCTAAAAATTCAGTCAACTTGAGATGATTAGAAAGACTCTAATTTTCGAGAAAAGGTCCGGTAATTTTAGCTTGTAGGGGGGGGGTAGCCAGAAGCAAGAGCGAATTCCGAAGGAGGAGGAATGAAAACAACCCTCTGCTGGCGCAGGAGAATGTAAGCAACCCCCTACTGGCACAGTGAGCTCTGATGGGTGGATCCTCGTGTCCCTTCGAGACAGCCACTTGACAAAACCGCTGAAAAGAGACAGGAGGTCTTTAAATTCCATATTTTTGATTATCCCAAACTCATGTATCTACCCATTCGGGAGTCGAACACCAATGAACCTGCATACCAAAACATCCTGCCTTCTTGAATGAGCCGTATCACGAATTCGGCGGGGGAACGACTTCGTAGGTTTGGTCGTTGAGATTGACCAGCACCGGTTCCGTCATCGCCAGATACTGATTCATGGACGACGGCAGTGAATTCGCCAGTTTGAAGTATTCGTCGCTGTACTGGGCGATTCGGACGGCTTTCTTCTCCTGTTCCTCCGTGACGGTGCTGTCCACCCAGCGATTCTGTTTGCGATAAAACGTTTTGTTGCCGATGTTCTGAACCGTTTGGACCTCGACGGTGTTGCCGTCCCAATCCTGGACTTGTACCTGACCAGCGGACGGCGCTTCTGGTTTTCTCATCATGTCCTGTTTGCTGGCGCGCTGAGCGACGCCCAACTTTCCCTTTTCTTCACGTTCCAGTAATTTCAGATTCTCTCCCGCCTTCATCGCATTAGCGTGGGCATCGGTCAATTTCACGCTGTCATCGGCCAGAAACGACGTGTAGGGGGTGAGGATTCCGTGACGGGTGCTCAGGCGGACGATTTCCTCGATCAGTTCCTTGTTTTGGCCGTTGCGGTCGATTTCGTCGGTGAGGTAGCCGATCCGGCGCTGCGCCCAGAGTTTTTCGATGAAGCCGCGCGAATACAGAGCCAATCCGTCGTCCAGAATCATGGACTGGGTATAGACGCGTTCCTGATCGCCGACCTTGCCCATCAGTCGCAGGGTCGTCGGACCCGATTGATGATAGCGCCCGACCAGGACGAGCTGATTGCCCTGGAACAAGTCCGGCAAGTTTTTTGGGTACGTCAGAGACGGATCCAATCCCATAAACTCCATTCGCAGATCGCATAGGATGGGTGTGGTCAATCGGCTGAACAACCGAGAGACCGGTGCTTCGATGTTTTCACTGGGTCGGACGTACTGACTGTCGCCGAAGTTGGCGGCGGTCAGTTTATCCAGCAGACGGGCGTTGACGTCGTTTCCGACGCCGAAGGACATCAGGCGAGCTTTGACCGAATTGGTTTTGGTGCAGTTGTCCACAATGGCAGCTTCGCGCTGTTCTCCCGCCGTCGGTAAACCATCTGTCAGGAAAATCACATAGGTCGGGCGGTCCTTGACGGTGCACATTCCCATCGCGGTTCGCAACGCCCCGTCGATGTTTGTGCTTCCACCTGCGGAAATTCGGTGCACGAATTCGCGAGCTTTGGACAAGCCATCCGAATCCGCCCGCTGCAACTCGGGTGCGAACGTCGTGATGTCCGAATCGTAGGTGATGATATTGAACGTGTCTTCCGAACCGAGATGGTCCAGAACGAACCGCAGCGAATTTTTGGCCTGTTCGATTTTTTCACCGGTCATGCTGCCGGATTTGTCCAGCACAAGCAGAACGGTTTTTGGGATAGTCCGGGTGCAGTCCCATTCGACAGGCGGACTGGCGAGCAGCAGAAAATAACCCGGTTCCACCGAGTTGGGTCGGTAACTCAACATCGTCATACCCACGTCCCCCTCACCGACCGAGTACAGCAGATGGAAATCCGAGCGAGGAAGCACGTGATGTTCCGCCAGCGACACTTCAGCCGTTCGATTGTTCGGTCGATTGACCTGAACCGTGTGCGTGGGGCAATACACGGACGTAATCGGTTCGCTGGAATTGATGCGGCAGTCGATTTTGAGTTCGTTGAGCGGTTTGGTGGAGTACTTTTCGGTGGACAGGGGATAGATCACTTCGATGTT
>CAIVHJ010000074.1 GCA_903905665.1 uncultured Phycisphaerales bacterium | reverse complement strand
TGGTCCACCTTGAGGAGTCGTCCCGACTGATCCGGTTCGTACTTTAACGCAATATGCCGCCGCTCCAGCATCGAACGATAAATCTGAGCCAAATCCTTCACCAGATCGTCAATCGGTGTGGGTTCGGGATGAACCACCAACGGCCGATTCAAATGCAACAACTCCTTGAGCCATTGCTCCAGTGAGTCCACCGTCTGGATGATTCCCCCAATCGACTCCCGAAGTGAGGGAGAAGTAGTCGCATCCCTTTGGATCGTCTGAGCGGCGGCGCGAATACTCGCCAGGGGATTGCGGATGTTATGAGCGACGACAGAAACCATTTCCCCGACAGCCGCCAACCGCTCGGTTTTCTTCAGGTTTTGACGGGCCTGGGACAGACTGGCGGCCATCTGATTGACCTCCAGCGCCAGCGTTCCCAGTTCATCTTTTGCGTAATAGTCCAGTCTATAATCCAGATTCCCCGCTGCGATTTGCTCTGTGGCCTGACGAATTTTTGCGATCGGAACCAGCATCCACTCCCGAAACCGCGTCAGGATCACAAAGAGGATCAAGATCTCTCCTGCTGCCATCAGAACCAGAATCGACGTGACGGATGCGACGGAACTCCCTGCCGAACGCGCCGCGGTGGCCTGCTGACGGTCGATCTGGATGACCACTCCCTGCAATAGCACACTCAATTTTTCGTATTCAGATTGATACCGATGTTTGCGATCGTTCGGTACCATCCCACCCGAAGAAACCGCCCCTGATGTCAGAACTTCCTCGATCAAATCGTTCGTTCGTCGCCACTGCTCCTCAAACTCCTTCAAGCGTTCCCCTATCTCCAGAATCGACTGAATCTCCGGTTGATGCTTGAGCCGCAACAGGTCCAAGTCAACCTGACCAGTCAGTTCCTGAATTTGCTGCAACTGATCCGGTGTGGCCTGTCCCTTGTCCAGAACTGCCCTGACCACCGCGTGTCGTTGTTGAATAGTTTTTTGAACCCATTTGATTTGAACGGTGGCTTCTGAAATGGTCTCAAAAATGCCGGTGGCCCGTTCCAGCCAAATCCTGCTGCACCAAACGGCGGCGTAGATATTCAAACCCACGGCAGCGCAGCACAAAAACAACACCAAAATGAACTTCGTCCGCAAACTCAATTGCTCTTCCCCCGGTGAACCCTGAGAAACAGGCCACGCCGAATTGCATGCACTTCCGGCTTCTTCGTGATGGACTCGATTTTTCCTGTGGTGACGACTCTATCGTCCGAAAAAGATGACCGCCTACCCCCATCCTCCCTGGGTTACTCGAAAAAATTCGAGATGAGACTGTTGATGGGATATATGGATTGGAGCAGGATCGGCGAACCCACATAAGCCGAACCGTCGTCCGCCCAATACCCATCGTATCGAGCATCCGCCCAAAGGTAATTGCGAAGCAAATCCTCCTCCAAGCCGGCACTCACCGATCCATCGCAAAGCGACACATTAGCTTTTTTCCCCGCATGCCGGAATTGCGCGATCCATTGCGGTCCCTTTGGATAGCTTGGGGTTGCTTTGTAACGTACACCAAAGGGATCTACTGCCGGTGCCACCAAGTAGGGGAAAAACGGCGTACTGAACGAAGTTCCTACAAGGCGGCTATCCATATCGGTCACAAGGGGAATCTTGCCGGCATCCGCTAATCCCGAAAAGAAATTCGGCCCCAGTTTGGGATACCAGGAGTATGGACCTGCAGAACTGCCGTCTCGCCGGTCGCGATACACCATGTACAACCGCGCGTTAAAACCATAACTAATACCATCCGGCGGAATAGGTCCTGATTGGCTTAGCACATGGGGACCGCGGAGAACCTCAAATTGGGTTGGCGATGCCGGGCATGATAACAGACGATTCCGTACACGTGAACTCGCCACCGCCGGGTTAGGGAAATACGCACCGGCTTCATATTCTTTGTCGATGAAGCTGGTTAAAGAGAAACCGGCGTCTTGCTCCGCACCAGCAGTGGTGCTGGAAAGCCGTTTCAGACTTCCGGGTTCGTACAGAAAAGAATTAAAGTCAAGGGCGATTTCTTTGAGATTGGTCATGCAGCTGAGGCTTTGCGCCTGGCGACGAACTTCTTGTAGCGAAGGAAGCAGAAGGGCGACAAGGATCGAGGTAATCGAGACGACGACCAGAAGCTCAATCAGCGTGAACCCTTGTTTCATGCGAATGTGGTAACGTGGGAAAAACATTCCCATTCCAATCTCCACCCGATTCGAGACACATAGACGCACAGGAAATGAGAGAGCGCTCTATGATAATTGTACCCGTTCTGTAGGAATGAATCAATAACAATCGCCCCTAACTCCAACGGGGGGAATGTGCTGGATATATGTGCCTGAATTCTATATTCCTGACCATCCAAACCGAAGTATTATCAGACCCGGCTTGGACACATTCAGCGCATATCCAAGGAATGATTTTGAAAAGGCCGGACCTATATCCGACAGTTACCTCTTCGGCTTCAAGGGATTGCGGCAGAATTATGAAGAAGTGGAACAGGTGGATGAAAACGGGTATGGTAATGGGCGAATATGAGGGCGATTAGCTCAGTTGGCTAGAGCGTTCGGATCACACCCGAGAGGTCACAGGTTCGAGTCCTGTATCGCCCAGTCGGTCGGTTGGAACACACTCGCACAATTCCGCATGTCGTTGCTTCATTCTGAAGTTTGAATATTCGCCCCTGTGGGTTTACGACGCGTTTTGGGAGTTTTCGTGTATTGATTGCACTGTGGCAAGATCGGGGCTGTATCAGCATGGGAACACAACAAGAATCAAGTAGTGAGGCGATGGGATCATTCGCGGTTGAGGATTTCGAGGACTTCGCGGACCTCGACGATGGTTCCCATCTGGCACGTCACTTCGAGATCGCTGCGTGTGACGAGAACGAGGCGTGAGGTGACCCCCGGCGTGGTGATTTGGTCGAAGAGATCGTTGTCCAGCAATGGGCCCTGAAAGAGGTGATAGGTCACGCCGTTTTCGCCGATCCAGACCAAACAAGCTCCGTCGTTATCAACGACGGTGGCAGTTCCCTGAACGACGAACGGAGTTCCCACCGGTAAGAGGTTGTCGGCGGTGATCGGAATATCCACACAGGCTGTCCACGACAGCATGAAAACCCAGCTTGCACAAACCATCATCAGACGTTTCACTAGTTTGCTCCTCAATGATTTTTCATGCCACCGGCAGGATGCCGGTGCCACACCGTCGGTGTCACACGGGTCGCGCCATGTGGGTATGATACCGAAGTTGAGATCAATCTTGAATATGGGTGGAGAAAAACTTAACATGATCGTCCGGCGCGGGACGGTGATTCGACAACGCGAATTCGATTCGCGAGTTGGTGTTTTCAAAGTGTCAGCCACGCGACCCTTTGGGTCTGCCGCTTCACGGAAGGTGGGATGACTAACAACCCCCAAATTCGTGGTTTTCGTGGTCGGCTCTTTGCAGAAATTCCGGATTTTTCATTGGAGGAAATACGGTGACCCATTCAGGCAGGCGAGAAAAGCATTTGTTCACGTCGGAATCGGTGGCGACGGGGCATCCGGACAAGGTAGCGGATCAGATCAGCGATGCGATTCTCGACGAGATGATCCGGCAGGATAAGCACAGCCATGTGGCGTGCGAGACGCTGGTGACGACGGGAATGGCGGTGGTGGCGGGTGAGATCACGACCCGTGCCTACGTGCACATTCCGAAAGTGGTGCGTCAGGTGATCCGCGAGATCGGTTACACCGATGCCTCGATGGGTTTTGACTACCACACATGCGCCGTGATTACGAGTATCGACGAACAGTCGCCCGACATTGCTATGGGAGTCAAAGCCGGCAAAAAAAAGAAACAGGGGGCCGGGGATCAGGGGTTGATGTTTGGATTCGCATGTCGGGAAACTCCGTCCTACATGCCGATGCCGATTGATTTGGCGCATCGGATGATGGAGCGGCTGGCGGAGGTGAGGCGGGAGGGGATTCTCAAGTGGCTTCGACCGGACGGGAAGGGACAGATTACCATTGAATATCTCGACGGTCAGCCGCATCGGGTCCACACGGTGGTGTTGAGTACCCAGCACGATGAGTCGGTGTGCCTGCAAGGGGGCAAGGGCAGTATTTCGCCGAAAGCACGGCAACAATTGATTGAGAAAGTCATTTTGCCGATCCTTCCGAAACCCATGATCAAAGGGCGAATCGTTTATCACATCAATCCGACGGGGCGGTTTGTGGTCGGGGGTCCGCAGGGAGATTGCGGATTGACCGGTCGGAAGATTATCGTGGATACCTATGGGGGTCGAGGTGCGCACGGAGGAGGAGCGTTTTCTGGGAAAGACCCGAGCAAGGTGGATCGATCCGCCAGTTACATGGCGAGGTACATTGCCAAAAACGTGGTGGCGGCGGGGTTGTCGGACATTTGCGAAGTTCAGTTGGCGTATGCGATCGGGGTGGCGGAGCCGGTGAGCGTGCTGGTGAGCACCGACGGGACCAACCGGATCCCCGAAGACCGAATCGAGGGACTGATCCGGGATCATTTTGACCTGACACCGGGGGGTATCATCCAATATCTGGACTTGCTGCGACCGATCTATCAGGAAACAGCGAGACATGGTCATTTTGGTCGCAACTTGCCGGGTTTCACATGGGAACGGACGGACATGGCCCCGGTTTTGAAGCGTGCAGCGGCAAAATACATTCGGTAATCGTTTGTGAATGATATTGCGAAGGGAGAGATTGGGTTCTGGACAAAGTGTCGAGCGGCGCGTAAATTATCACTTCAAATTGGTCAGACACAATTGGGTGAAGGGATTCACTCCTGATCCGCCCAACGGATTAGTTTGAGCAGGGATGCGGTTGTGAATTTTGGTTTCAAATTACCCATCTGGATTTATCGAATCACGTTGATATTGTCGGGTTGGTGCTTATTGGGAGGGATGTACCTCGCCTATGTGGCGTATCTTGAAGGACGATATCGGGATTCGGCAGCGGGGGTATCGTTATGCCTGGCTGCAACTGTTTTGGCGGCGATGGTGGTCATGATTCGTTACTGGGTGCGTCGGATGGGTGACGCTCATCAAAAGATTGCCCGGCTTGAATCTGAGGTTCAGGAAGTGGTGGATTATCTGTTGGCGAAGCCGGATGCGGTAGGTCGGATAGAAGAGGGAGGTCGACTTCCCAACCCGAATTTGCTACCGCAAGAAGCGGCCGTTTTGACGGAGTCCGGTGCTCTTCATGTGGTTGTGTCAGCTGGAAATCATCAGGATGCGGCGCAAGTGCAAGTGGAGTTTCGTCGGCAATTTGCGCAGGCGATGCGATCACGTCATTGGTTGATGGCGCTGGAGATCGGGGAGTTGATCTGCAAGACATTTCCGCAGAGTTCGATGCATCGAGATTTTGTGCAGATTTACCCTCGAATCATTCGGAAAATCGAGCAGGAGATCATGGAACGTCGTCGCAACATGGAGATTTTGTTGGATTCGGGATCGGGGGACGACATTCAGTCGGGTTCCGTTCCCTTGGTGGGGGAAGACGAACTTTGCGAATGCGCGTCTTTCCGCCAAGCAAGTTGAACAAGAAAGGGACACGAGTCGGGAAGAAGGACTCGTGTCCCTATTGGTTCAGGCACAGCATGCAGTGACTCCGGTGGATATCGCGTTCATCGCCTCGTCGGCAGTGTGTGCTGATTCGGTGAAAGTTCAATGGTACCCGCAAATATTGGAGTCGGGTCCAACTCATCCGGTGGGATCAGCATGGGTTGCCATTCATCGGCGCCCATGTCCACACGACCGTCATGCATCCGCGGTTCACCGTCAATATCCGTTTCACCGGGTGACGGCACATACGCCGGATCACCGGCATTGCGACATGGGGAACGTCGCTGCAGATGATACCCGTCGGCGGCAAACAACGGATCAATGTTGATGTTGCCCGCACCCCAACCAATTATTAACAGCTCGGGATAAGCAACATACACGTCGTTCTGTCCTCCCTGAATATCGCAGTAGGTGACACCAAGAGATCCCGGCTGGTTTGTAGTATAAGCGATCTGTGAACCTCCATTCGCAGCCGTGTTTCCCCACAGCAAGGAATTCTGCAACTCCAGTTCGGCTGCGCCGTGTATCGCGATACCACCACCATAACCTGCGTAGTACCCGCTGCCACTCGTGGCGCTATTCCCGGCAATCGTGCTATTCGTGATAAGCGAATTCCCATAGAGGACTACACCGCCCCCCGAAACACCGACATTGTCGGCAATCATGGAATTGTCGATATCTAGGGCAACTACAATGACTCCGCCGATCCCCGATCGCGCGATATTGCCGCTGATTGTACAGTGATGCAGAGATACGTTCGCTTGGAGGGAAGAAACCCCAATACCCCCTGCCGTATCTGCGGTATTATTCCGAATCAAACACTGCTCCAGGTCCAGAACACCGGAGCCCTGAAAACTTATTCCCCCAGCGCTGGTTCTTGCGGAGCTTGTGTTGGTAGCGGTGTTGTTCTCAATAACGCAATTCCGCACCACGAGCGATCCATTTCCCTCTGCGTAGATTCCACCTCCGAAGCAGATATTCGAGTAGGTTCCGGTAGTGGAATTGCCTCGGATCAGGCAATTCTCGACGTCGGCAGTACAATTCGATAATAGAATAATTCCGGCGCCCCGGAATGAACTGGTGTTGTTTTCGATGGTGCTGTTGGAGATGATAAGACGGGTGCCTGGTGGAGTTCCATTCAAGCAAAGAATCCCTCCGTAGGAGTTGTTGGAAATAACGCAGTTTCGGATCGTCGGGGCGCTGGCCCGGCCGAAAACTCCCATAACCCCGTTGCGAATGGTGAAACCATCCACGATGGAAGCATTTGTTTCACCGCTGTGGAAATAAAATCCATTCCCGCTCTGCTGGCAATCGATAACGCACGCCCCAGCCTCCTCACATCGCAACGTAACGGGTTTTCCGTGAAAGTCCAGATTCTTGTTGCCGGTGCCGCTGTACACACCCGGAGCTACCCAGATCGTCGTAAAGTTACCCACCGCTACGGCGTCCAGGGCCGCCTGAATCGTGGTGTAATCCTGCGGAACATGGATCTCGGAGTCACACTCGTCCGGGATTCCGTTATGATCGACATCCGGGCTGGTCCCGTTGGCGATGTCACAGGAATCGAGAACATCGTTATAGTTGCAGTCATCGCTTGTTCCGCCGGCGATGTCACATTCATCCAATATCCCATTGTTGTTGCAGTCCTGGCTGGTCCCACCGGCAAGATCGCAGGAGTCGGGGATGTCGTTGTGGTTGCAGTCCTGACTTGTTCCAGCCGCGATGTCGCAGGAATCGGCGACCCCATTCTGATTGCAGTCCGGCTCACATTCATCTGGTACGCCATTGTGGCTGCAATCCTGGCTCGTGCCGGCGGCGATGTCGCAGGAGTCGGGAACTCCGTTGTGGTTGCAGTCCGGCCATGTCTCACATTCATCAAGAATCCCGTTATGATTACAGTCCTGACTCGTGCCATTGGCGATGTCGCAGGAATCAGCAACCCCATTCTGATTGCAGTCCGATTCACATTCATCCGGGATAGCGTTTCCACTGCAATCGAGGCTTGTTCCACTGTTGATATCACATTCAT
>CAIVHJ010000073.1 GCA_903905665.1 uncultured Phycisphaerales bacterium | reverse complement strand
TTCGACTGGAGCAAAATTATCGTTCGACGGGGCGCATCCTTTCCGCCGCGGGACGACTGATCGAGCACAATCAACAGCGCAAACCCAAATCCCTTTGGACCGAAAATGAGATCGGCGTGCCGGTTCGCATCGTCGAATTCGAGAATTCGCAGGAGCAAGCCGAACAAATCGCGGAAGAAATCCACACCCATCAGCAGCAGGGGGGATCGCTCAGCGATGTCGCCGTGTTTTATCGAATTAACGCCGCCAGCCGCATCGTTGAAGAAGCCTTCATCAAAGCCGGACTCCCGTATCAGGTGGCGCGGGGTGTGGCGTTTTACAATCGCCGGGAAATCAAAGACCTGATGGCCTATTTGCGATTGATTCTCAATCCGGCGGATGAAATTGCGATGGCGCGAGCGATTATCACTCCGCCGCGTGGCATTGGCTCCACCACCCTTGACCGGATTCTCACGTTCGCTCACGGTCAACAAATCGCCGCCTATGAAGCGGTCCGGCGCGCCGGAGAAATCTCCGACATCAAGAAATCCGTATCGTCCTCGATCAACGTCTTTGTGAACCTGATTGAATCCTTCAAGACGTTGTTGACCGGTCCGATTTCAGTGCTGGTGGAGGCGGTCTTTCGGCAATCCGGGTTGGAATCGCTTTTGACAAAAGAGGATTCGCCCGAGCACGACGCCCTGGAGAACGTCCACGAACTCATTTCTGCGGCGGCGGATTTCGGCGTGAAGAATCCCGAAGCGACTTTGGCGGACTGGGTGCAACAGATCAGCCTGATCAGTGACGTGGACTCGGTACAATCCGGCGCCGGGGCGGTCACGCTGATGACGCTCCACGCCGCCAAAGGTCTGGAGTTTCCGATTGTCTATATCATCGAAGTCGCCGACGGCGTGCTGCCCCATGAACGATATCAGGAGGAGGATGAACTCGAGGAGGAGCGGCGATTGTGTTTCGTCGGAATGACGCGGGCCATGAAACGACTCACGCTCGCTTACCCCCGATGGCGGATGGTTCGGGGAATCAATTTGCGAACTTCACTTTCTCCGTTTTTGACGGAACTGGTCCATGAGGACGTGGAATGGTTGAATCGGGAAAAGGATCACTCCGAAGAACGGGAGCGTTTTCAAAAACTCCCCGCAGGCGATTTCCGCAGTTGGAACGTCGGCATGTATCTTCGGCACCCGATGTTCGGGGTAGGACGTTTGCTGTCGAAACAATCCGAAGGCGACAAAACCCGTGCGGTGGTGAAGTTTCCCAGTTACGGCGAGAAAACACTGATCCTCGAATACGCCAAACTCCAACCCCTCGACCCCGACGAATGCCAAATCTGAAATAGACCGGTTTGAATCTCACCTGCGAGCGTTGGCACTCGTCGCAGATCGTCTCGGCATGATCTGGGTGAGAAATCGGTTCAGGTTCCTTCCTGGTAGGAGGTGAGATATTTCTTTTGTTCCGGGGTGAGGGTGTCGATGTTGATCTTCATCGACTGTAATTTCAGGTTGGCGACCCAGTCTTCGATTTCGGTAGCGACGTCATACACGTGAGGTTTGAGCGTGGCGGCGTTCTTGACGGCCCATTCGGTGGCGAGTGCCTGGGTGGCAAAACTCATGTCCATGACGCTGGCGGGGTGGCCTTCGGCAGCCGAAAGATTCACCAGCCGGCCCTGCGCCAACAGGAAAATCCGATGACCGCTGGGCAACCGGAATTCCTCGACGTGGTTGCGGCGGATTTCTTTTTTGC
Organism: uncultured Phycisphaerales bacterium; assembly: GCA_903905665.1. Classification (GTDB taxonomy): domain Bacteria; phylum Planctomycetota; class Phycisphaerae; order UBA1845; family CAIVHJ01; genus CAIVHJ01. Next base: position 7,409 of record CAIVHJ010000073.1, on the reverse strand, counting down.
CGCCCGTCAGTGTGGTCAGTGCCGGAATGTCGATCTCCACGTCGAAATGGCCGCTGTTGCAGACCATGGCGCCGTCCTTCATCCGCTCGAAATGTTCCTTGCGGATCACATGCTTGTTGCCGGTGACCGTGACGAAAATGTCTCCATAGGCAGCCGCTTCGTTCATGGGGCATACGCGGAATCCGTCCATTGCGGCTTCGAGCGCTTTGAGCGAATTAATTTCAGTCACCGTTACCAAAGCGCCCATCCCGCGTGCCCGATCCGCCACCCCTCGTCCGCACCATCCGTAACCCGCTACGACCACGTGTTTGCCGGCGAGCAGCACATCCGTCGCGCGAATGATGCCGTCGAGCGTAGATTGGCCCGTTCCGTATCGGTTGTCGAACAGATGCTTGGTGTCGGCATCGTTGACGGCGATGACCGGGAACATCAGCGCGCCGTCGCGGTCCATCGCCCGAAGGCGGATGACGCCGGTGGTGGTTTCTTCCATGCTGGCCTGGATGTTCTTGGCTTCGGTTTTGCGTTTGGTGTGGAGCAGCGTGACCAGATCGGCTCCGTCGTCCATGGTGATGTTGGGGCGATGATCGACGACGGTGTTGAGATGTTTGTAGAACGTCTCCACGTTCTCGCCCTTGATCGCGAAGACCGGAATCTCGAAATCTTTAACCAGGCTTGCCGTGACGTCGTCCTGAGTGCTGAGCGGATTTGAGGCGCAGAGCATGACATCGGCTCCGGCGGCCTTGAGCGTTCGCATGAGATTGGCGGTTTCCGCCGTAACGTGGAGACAACATCCCATCCGAATTCCCGCCAGCGGTTTTTCCTTTTTGAACCGGTCGGAAACGAGTTTCAGAACGGGCATGTCGTTAGCGGCCCATTCGATCCGCCGAAGTCCTTCTGGGGCCAAATTCGGATTTGTAATATCACAGGAAATCGCCATCGTACTCCTCCAAACGTCAAATATTCTTTCTGGATTACAGAGGTACGCTATTTCATCGGATATTTGTACACCGAGATCGAAAGAATTACCAGTCGTATCGAAAAAGAGGTGTTGCGGAATACCAAAAATGGTTTAGTCCAGATCGAAAAAACGATTGGAATCTTCATCTCCAAACCAGCCGATGTTCACCGAAGCGGGGCCTAGAGGAAAATATCCGCTCGACCACGAAAACGATCGCTCCTGACGATCGAGATGACCATCGCACCAGACAATATTGCACTGTTTCCGATGACGAAAATGAATGCTTGGATCGATTCTATAGGCGGGGTAAAGCGCCCAAAATCTCGGTTCTGCAAAGCTGTATTCGATCAATTTTTCCGAAGCGAATGCGGAATCGGAAAACATCAAGGTCTCATCCGGACGACCAATTCGATGGGCCCACTGACCGATCTCATCGGTGATCAATTGATATTGATCCTCTAAATCCTTGATGATTTGTCTGCCGACGAATTCGTTGTTGTAACCATATCCGCCGGTGTTCAATTCAAAGGCGATATTGGGATTGTCCGCGTAGTAATCTAAATCCACCTGAAACGACGGGCATTTTCTTATCAACCCGTCGTCGCTCAAATATGGACTGAGCGGACCACGGCGTGGATCAAATGGTTTATCAATATCGTCTCGCGTTCCATGCCACCGACGTAGATTTGCCAGATATTGAGGCGCCGCCGGGCACAGTTGCTCGTGATTTTCGTCGGCGTAAAATTGGTTGGCGAGTGACAGTTGGCGAAGATTGGTGCTGCAAGTGACGGTTTTCGCTTGTTCTCTCGCCCCGCTGATGCCGGGGACTAACAAAGACATCAAAAGTCCAATGATGGCGACGACGATCAACAATTCAAGCAGTGTAAAACCCCGATGTGGATGGATGAATTTCATAATCCCGATTCTCCATAAAAAAACTCAGTGGCTCCGGGAAAAATGAGACACTGAGTTTGGTTCGCAGGAGAATCAAGATGATTGAATCTGCGTGACGCAATGCCCAGACCCGGGGCGGTTCATCGGTTTTGACGCAACGGGTCGGTCTTCTGGCTTTCGGATCGTCCGATGGATTGCTCCTTCTCAGTCTGCGTACAGACCAATGGATTTTGTGCAATCATCGTCCCCGATTACAGCGGCGGGTCCGCGGTGGATTTGCACCACACTTCCCTTTGTTATTTGCCCTTAGGCAAAAACCCGAGACGTCCTGATATTAACTTTTTGCGATTTCGCTGCCGACCAATCTAATACCGCTAGGCAATTTGTTCAAGAATGAAATTGGGAATAGGGTACCTTTGATCCAATTTGATGGAAGTGTCGTTCCTAACCGTATCGTACACATTGCGTTGTTATGTAGTTCAGTGGAGGCATATTTTATATCTTTTAAGATTTCTGCTGACACAAATCAGTATCATGAGATTCCCGACTGGAGGGAGTGGGCGACCAATGCGAATCATCCCGTTCCTTGGGGGCGCTTCACGGGACCGCCACGAAGTATCGAATGGACTTGACCAGACCCGCCAAAGTGTGACGTCGGTTGAGACTGATGGGCAGAAATACGCCGTGGTTGTGATCGCTCGCCAGAATCAGCATTTTGTCGTGGACAATGCCGAATCCTTCTTCCCGCGGTTGATGTCCGGTGATGAAAAACCTCGCGCGAAAGGCGAGGCTGATTTCGTTGAGGAGTTCTGCCGAGTGACGCCGCCCCCAGGTCATCTGGTACACCGGCCCTCCCTCAAAAAGATCTGCCCGGGTCAACATTCGGTCCAGGACCGTGCGATCGAAGTGGGGCCAATCCTCTTCCGCCGGCAGCGAATGACACAGGAAAATTCCGTCCGGCGTTCGTCCGGCCAGAGGCATCGAAGAAATGAACTCCTTGATGGCTTCGAGGATTTGCGGCGCGTTGTTACGTCCGTACATCCGCGACAATCCCTCCTCAAACTCCCGCGTCACCTCGCGGCCGTTCTTGGTAATTTCCTGACCGGTCAGTTGCGCCAGTTCGTGGTTGCTTTGAAGAAAATGAACCTGATCCGGAAACGCACATTTCCAGTGCGCCACCTCGTACAGCAGCTCATGCGAATGATCCGTTTCGTTCAGTCCGATTTCCTCAGGATGAATCAGTTCGTGCAGGATCACATGACGCCCGGGCGATGCCCCCAGAACGCAGAACCGCACCAGTTTGTCAAAATTGGCCAAATGCCCATGCAGGTCCCCCGTCATCACCAATTGCCCATAATTGGGGAAGTACAGCGTCGATCCCTTGCGTATCGGATCGGCGCGGTTTTCATCCGCTGCTCGCCGATACACGTCAATCACCATATCGGGATCAATGGGTACTTTGGGCATCGACTTTCCTCGGTTTCAGGACATCCGGGATCGAATCCACCGTCGGTGACTTTTCCCGTGCACGAAACTTATCCCCTATGCGACTGACCGCCTCCAGTGCCGTCAGAACCAAAGACATAGTGGCGAGCCGGTTCTTCGGATTGTTTCGACAACAGTCCATGACCAGGTTCGACAACACCACCGGGACCGCTGGATTCAGATCAATCGGGCACGGAATATCCTTCCGATCGTTGATCGGGAACGCATGAAGCGAATGTTTGCTTTGCAGTCGGGTGGGATACGCCCGACCCGTCAGACACCAGTACATCGTCGCGCCCAGATTGAACACGTCCGTTCGTTCGTCGAGGGGCATTTTCAGCACCTGTTCCGGCGCGATGAAATCCGGCGTTCCCTGGATTCGTTTTTTTACGGCTCCGATCGGACAACTTTGTCCCAGATCAATAATCTTTACATGGTGGTCGGTCAGCACCATGACGTTGATCGGTTTGATGTCGCTGTGAACGAAACCAGCCTGATGCATGGCGTGCAACCCGCGAGCTACCTCCGCAAAAACATTCACCAGACTCGACAGTTCCAGACCGCTGAGTCGATCCAGAGTTTGTCCCTCGAGATATTCCAGCAACAATTGTAATTCAACTGTCCGAAAGAATCTTCGGACGCGAATCAATTCAACCGTTTGGCGGACATTGGGATGGGATGTTTTTCGTCCCGTTCGATGTTCCGTCTCGATTTGTTGGAATATTTTTCCTTCCGGATCATGTGCGCGTCGCGCGCATTTAAGCGCATAGAACTTTTGGGTCCCAAGGTGCTGAATCTGGTGAATGGTGGTTCCGGCGCCCTGCCCAATCACTCGGATAGAGGAAAAATCCGGCAACACAAATAACTCGCTTATTCAAAAATCGTGGATGAACCCCTGTCGAAACCCTCGAACCCCATCGGATCCGTATTCTATAGGATTTTATAGGGATGGGTCAATCGGCTACCGTTGCATTGCCTTGGCAGGGGGCTGAATCCGTGCCGTCTCGTGTTTATGATGATTATGGATTGGTGGGGAGTGCCCCCGGATACTTTCACATGTAATGGTCGATTTTCTGATTCTCAATCTGATCTGCGATCTCTTTGTCCCGAAATTATTCTGATATGTGCATCATTATCGGACGATAGAAACGCGTTGAAAACGAGAGGCAGTTTGGGTGGCCCGAAAAATTCTCGTTGGGGGGAAGTTCTTACTGACGAAGTTCGGAAGGATATCGGACGTTGTGGACGGGGATGGACAATTCGTCGCACAACCGCTGGATCACATCACCAAGTGTTTGCCGTTGCAGAATGCTCAGCGTGCTTTTGCCCGGTGGAATTTCGACGGCGATCACGATCGCGTGTCCGTGACCGTCCAGTAGTTGATGTTCTCGCATCGCATCCTGAATTCGAAGACGCGCAAATGAATCAATGGCGATGTGGCTCGGTACGGACGTTTTGGCTGCGGCGTATGCCACGTCAATCGAGTCCCAATCATTTGCCGGAGTTGGACTTGGGATTGAATCGGGAGTACGTTCGGCTTGCAACAGAATCGTTCTGGAATTCCTCGAATTTGAGTCGGGTTCCATGCTCGCCAGCACGAAAGCGCCAAACATCATGCTCAGCACCAGCGAGGCAATAGCCTTGAACATCCGTGTTCGCTGAATCATGGATTCGGGGGCTGGAAAAAAAGGCCGCCTTGATGAGTGAGTCCGCGCTGTCTTCACGTCGTCAAAGGTACCTCATTCATCGGAGGATTGCAAAGAAATTCTGGAGCGAATTCAAAAAAAGTTGCGAATAAAATTGCGAGCGAGTCGGCGACATGCTCTCGCCGTGAGTGAGATTACTTTCCGCAGTAATCGATGATCCGCGCCACTTCCGATCGAAGGTCTTTGCGCTGGACAATTCGATCAATGAATCCTTTTTCGAGCAGGAACTCCGCCGTCTGGAATCCTTCCGGCAATTCCGCTTTTATAGTATTGGCAATGACGCGAGGACCGGCAAAACCCACCATCGCCTTCGGTTCGGAGATGATGACATCGCCTAACATGGCAAAACTTGCCGCCACACCCGCGGTGGTCGGATCGGTCAAAACCACAATATACAGACCGCCCGAATCGTCGAGTTTCGCCAGGGCTGCCGACGTTTTCGCCATTTGCACCAGAGAGATCATTCCCTCCTGCATCCGCGCCCCTCCCGACGCCGTCACCATCACGAGCGGAAGGTTCTCCTCGAGCGCCCGTTCAATCGCCGCCGTGACCTTCTCTCCCACCACCGCTCCCATGCTCGCCATAATAAACGACGGATTCATGACCCCCAAAATCACGCCCCGACCCTTGATATAGGCTTTGCCCACCACAATCGCTTCCGTCTCTCCGGTCTTTTCCTCCATCTCACGGAGGCGATCCTTGTAAGGAATCCGATCCTTGAATTCCAGCGGATCGGTCGATACCAGGTCCGACAAAAACTCCTCAAATGCCCCTTCGTCGCACAACTGCTTAATCCGCATCCGGGCATCGGTGCGATGGTGATGGTTGCATTTCGGGCACACGCGGAGGTACTCCTCTTCGAACTGCTTGTTGAAGAGCATCTCACCGCACTTGTCACAACTTACCCAAACCCCTTCGGGGACATCAGATTTCTTCGCCGGTATCTCGGTTGGTTGCGTCGCCATCATCAAGACCTTTCATGGACAGAATCCGGTCGGGCCAAGGGTCCCATTGGTATCGAAAGCGCCAAATGATCTTTGGCAATCAATTGATACCGGACTGGTACGCGGACCTGCGAACTCCAAAAACAATTGTATCCCTTTTCTTCCAATCGACATCGGAGCGTCATGAGCGCCAGCGGGCCGAGCACGAGGGCGAATTCACTTTCGGCGTGCCGATTTGCCAAATCCCACAACTCCGATTCCAAACGTTCGGCGGCTTCTTCGGTTTCCTCTCCATCGGGCGGACAAGCCGTGGATGGGTCTTCTTTCCACTGTTTGAAAATCCTGGGGAACCGACGACCGATTTCATCCGACGTCAATCCCTCCCACAGTCCGATCGACACTTCCTCCAGACCTTCACGTGTCCTGACAGGAATGCCCAGCGCCCGACCGATCCGCTCCGCCGTTTCGATTCCGGGGGATTTCGGCGCCACATACAACACGACGGGCCGACAATCTGCAATCATCCCGATCCAGCGAGTGATTTCTTCCTCACCGGTGCTGTTGATTCCGACGATGGTTCGGACTGCGTACCGGCCCTGAGTCTGCCAGTCGGTCATCGCCCACGGAATCAACACCATACAGGTCATCGAGAAGCACCCTGCCGGTAATGGGCTTGTGCGGCGGAACGAATTTCGTTCATGGCCGCCACGGAATCCGGAGCATTGAATATAGCAGAACCCGCGACCAGAGTATCCACACCGGCTCGAACGGCGCGGACCGCTGTCCGGGAATCAATCCCGCCGTCCATTTCCAACCGCTGATTCTGCCGTAACTTGGATCGAATTTGTTCCGCCTTGGGCAACACGTCTTCGATGAATTTTTGCCCCCCAAAACCCGGCCAAACGCTCATCACAAGCACCAGATCGATGTCCGAAAGGATCGGATCGAGGGTGTTGGCGGGTGTGGTGGGGTTCAGTGAGATTCCGACATCGCATCCCAATTTTCTGACGAGTTCGATGACTCGCTGAGGTTCGTTCGTGGCTTCGATATGAAACGTGTAGTTGTTGCTGCCGGCTTTGATAAAGGCTTCCGCATATTTGAGCGGATCGGTGATCATCACATGGGTGTCAAAGTAGAGTTTGGAGTAACCGCGAATTTTTTCAATGACGGGAAACCCGAAACTGATATTGGGAACAAAATGTCCATCCATGACGTCCAGATGGAGCAGGTCCGCTCCGCCTGCTTCCACACGCGCGATCTCCTCCTTCAATCGGCCAAAATCCGCCGACAGCAACGACGGTGCAATTCGGATGCGGGGTGATTTAATGTTCATGGTTCCCAATAAACTTCATGACTAAACTATGTCCTAATTGTAGAGTCCTCTGAACAACCACTACAAGTTCAGTCATTCATGACGATAGG
>CAIVHJ010000072.1 GCA_903905665.1 uncultured Phycisphaerales bacterium | reverse complement strand
TTTGGGGATGATCTGATCAATCCACTTTTCCGTCCACCGCAGAAACTCACGTGTCGGTTTCTTGTCGGAGTCGTTTCCGTAGTCTTTTCCCAGCCCGTAGGGCGGGTCCGCAATGATCAAGTCCAGACTGTGATCGGGTATCTGATCAATCCCACGAATCGCATCGATGTTGAGAACGACGTTTCGCATAGCCACCCAAAATGATACTGCGCGAATTCTTACAAACAAGTCTCAGTGGGTTCCTGCGGGTTCTGACGTCCGGTATGAGGTAGTCAAAAGAGGTTCGTCACGATTTGAGTTTCGGGTTGATCCGTTCGGATCAATCCACGCCGCCCTTCGGACGTGCCGCTAAACGGTCCATCTCTGTCGGGTTCCCACCGGAAATTGGGGTCTTGATGGTGCGCTCGTTTTCGAGTGCGGGATGCTTTACATTGTCAACCGGGTGAAATATCCATTAGAATGGTCATCTGATTCACGTGACACGGGATGACTTTCATGAACCCGATTCGAATCGCTGTTTTGTTGCTGATGTTTGTCATCGGCCCTCTGGTTGTCGTTACTGACGGGGAGGACTCCCCGCGAACTAGAGCGGAGCAGATGGAATACGATCCGCAGACGGGTCAATGGCGTGAGATTCCTCCTCCGGTTCCGGGAACACCGGAAGGGGACTTGGCGATTGCGCGGCGGCTGTTGGCGGATGCGAGTGATTACCTGACTTCGGGTCAGCCGTCGCTTGCGAAAAAGGCTTTTCATCAGGCGCGGTCGAGTCTGACAAAATGGTTGAAGGATTACGGATCGGGTCATGCGTTGTCGCGCGCGGCGTCATTGAGTCTGGCGGCGGCGGAAGTGGGTTGCGGGCGATATTACGAAGCCCATCTGATTCTGAAGGACCTGATCGCCGAAGTGGGAACCGACGAGGTCACCCAACAGGCGGCAGCCATGGATTTTCTCGTGGCGGAGCGTTTTTTATCTGGAACCAAGCGGTGGTGGCTGGGATTTATTCCACTGCCGGAGCAGGATCTCGGGGTCGAGATGCTGGACAAAATCGGCGGGGATTTCCCCGGTACATCGATCGGAGAAAACGCGCTGAAAACCAAAGCCGATTATTACTATGACGGCGGCGAATTTGATTTAGCCGAGGATGAATACGGGCGGCTGATTCAGGAGTATCCCCGAAGTCGTTACCTGCTGCTGTCCTCATTTCGCCGGGCACAGTCGGCCATGGCACAGTTTCCAGGAACGAAATACGACGAAGCGCCGCTGGTCGAATCGGAAGAACGATTCTTGCAGTTCCGGCAGCAATTTCCGGACGCCGCCGAACAACAGCAGGTCAACGTGATTCTGGAGGAAATTCGCAGCACCCGCGCGCAAAAGGAATTTGAAATCGGGCAATACTATGCCCGGGTCCACCGCCCCGGCGCGAGCCGATTTTATTATCGCTCGGTGATGGAAAATTGGCCGGGGACTTTGGCGGCGACCCGCGCAGAACACGAATTGCAGAAGTCAACACCTCCTGCGCCATCCGGTGTTTCGGAACATTCGGGAGAGAAGACGCCATGATGCAAAAAGCGATGTGGCTGCTGGTCGGAATCGTCGGAATTTCATCGACGGGTTGCGGATACTCGGCGGGGAATCTTCACCGCGAACAGATTCATACCGTATGCGTGCAGATGTTCGACAGTCGGGATTTTCGGCGGGACCTTGAATATCGGTTGACCGAGGCGGTGACCAAGCGAATCGAAATGGACACGCCCTATCGCATCGCGTCCAAAGACAAAGCCGACACCCTCCTGACCGGGGAACTACTCGAAATCCGCCAAAATGTGCTCGGAAAAGATTTCCGAACGGACGCCCCGCTCGAAACCGGCGCGACGTTCTTCGTGCGGTATCAGTGGAAGGATTTGCGAAACGGCAGGATTCTGTCCGAACGACAGCAACTGGTGTTCACCACCACCTACATCCGTTCGGTCGGAGAAACTTTTTTTGAGGGGAGCATGAGGGGATTCGACGGATTGGCGGAGTTGCTTGTGGAAACCGCCATGGAATCCGATTGGTAAGACTTCTATAATGTGAAATCATGACGCCTGATCCAGACGATAATAATTCCAGTCCACCCGGCCCCAAAATGTCGCGGGGAATGTTCAGCTGGATTCTCTTCGCGGGAATGGTGTTGATCATGCTGATGATGCTCACCAACCGCCTCCATGCTCCAGCCGAAATTTCCTACAGCGATTTCCAGCGAATGCTTGATTCGGGAGAAATCACCACCATCACACTCCGGGACGATGCCATTGAAGGGGATCGCATCCGAGGCCCCAGCGAACCCTCCAATGCCAATCTGCATTTTCGCGTCGCCTGGCCCAAACCCACCGAAGACCAAAACCTGCTCAAAGAGATCAACGAAAAAATCGTTCCCAAAAACGTCAAGGTCCAATACGAACCGAGCAACACGTTGCTGATGGCTTTTTTGGTGCAATTGCTCCCATGGTTGCTGGTATTTGGATTGATCTATTTCTTTTTCATTCGTCCCTTGCGCGCCGCGGGGGGCGGGCCGGGCGGATTTCTGGGCAATTTTTCGCGATCGCGCCATCGCATTTCCACCAAGGATCGGACTCAGGTGACGTTTGAAGACGTGGCGGGCATCGACGAAGCCAAAGAGGAAGTCGATGAAATCATCGAGTTTCTCCGAAACCCGAAAAAATTTCAGAATCTCGGTGCG
>CAIVHJ010000071.1 GCA_903905665.1 uncultured Phycisphaerales bacterium | reverse complement strand
TGTTCGGAAAAGGAACCGTACATTACAAAATTTCCGAATTCCTGCTGCCCGCCCGGGAACGGACCGCTTAATCAGCAGCTAAAAGTGCGAAAGTTCACCGGCCAGAAACACCGCTTTTTATTTACGCTATCCATCACACCCTCAAAAACCGGTCAGTTTGAGTAATGAGTTGGCCGAGCCACTTTACCAGACCCACCATCGACTACGCCGCTCAAGCGGGTGTTCCGTGGGCCTCGATCACCGTGCCGTTGTCGGGCCTGATCATGCTCGCGGGCGCCCTGAGCATTCTGCTGGGATACCGATCGCGGATCGGCGCCTGGCTCATCGTGCTTTTTCTTGTCCCCGTCACGCTCAAAATGCACGCTTTCTGGGCGGTGCAGGATCCGATGATGGCACAGATTCAGCAGATTATGTTCATGAAGAATCTCGCCATGCTCGGCGCCGCGCTGACTTTCACCTACCACGGTGCCGGACCGATCAGTCTCGATGCACGGTCGGCAAAGGTACGATCTTCGTCATCCTGACGTGCACGACATCCTCGGTGCGTCCCGTTTTCGGCGTGAGGCATACCTCTGAAATCTCGGGTCCTTCAACAACTCCTTGCGAATTCGCTTGAGCAGCGTTTTTTCGCAGCTCGTCACGCGGCCATACGACGAGTCGGTTTCCTCCGCAATTTTGTGAAGCGACTTTTTGAGATCACCATCCGGTACCAGTAGCCGGGTCCGAATCAGTTGGTCCACCAGATCGGCGCGGTCGCCCCGGCGCCCATTGGACTGCTGGGCCTGCCGGTGAACCCGCCTGATGACCTCCACAACCCCGGAACAGGAATCCCCGGATAGATTTTTTGGATCATGGCAATCTCCGTCCGGTCGTGCGAGAAATTTATCGCCGAGCGAATGGACCTGGGGCACTTGCCTCGGGTCGTGACTACGCTCACCTCGAACGCGGCGTCGCCCCACCGTGCCGAACGGAACTCTTACCGTCGAAAATCGCTCGTACAACGCCCGAACTACGGCGTGTTGAATTCGGTGAATGGCGTATGCCCTGAACGCGATGCCATGACGGGCGTCAAATTTCTGCGCCGCGCGAATCAACCCCAAATACCCTTCCTGAACAAGATCCTCGCGTTCCCGGTTCCGGTGTGAAACGGGTTCACACACCACCCGACGCATCACTGGCTCGAGTAAATCCATGTTCTCCAAAACCAGTTTCCTTTGCCGACCATTCAGTGGATGTTTTAACATGATTTTCACTCAACTCATCGCTTCACCATTGAGCCTGTCCATCACCACGAATAAACCTAACATAATACGAACTTACAACAGATTCAATAGAAAAATCAGAAATTATTTCAAAATATATCAATCGCTATCTGTTTATTTTACAAACAATTACGGTTCTGTTGATATATTATTTCAAGACATACTGAAAATGAGTGATTACGATTTCGATGGATCGGGTGCGATGCGATCAGGCGTGGAGAGAGAATCTTCTTTCGGCGTCAAACGCGAATTGTTCTCTCGCCGCAATGCGTTGCGAAGTCAGGCGTAGAGCCTATTCCATTACCCCTCTCCCCTCCAGGGGAGAGGGTGGGGTGAAGGGAAAACAGGGGATATTGACCCTCCCCCAACCCCTCCCTAACAAGATTTCTCGTCAAGGAGGTGAGGGTGATGCATAACTATCCATGGCTGA